>JAFEDF010000182.1 GCA_018241785.1 Pseudomonadota bacterium
AACCGGCGTACCGCGTTTTCGACGGTCGCCAAGGATTTCGACTTCTCGCGCGCCACCGTCGAGGCGCTGTGGGAGGCCGGCCGCGAGGATCTGCGCCGCACGCTCGCGCATCCGCACTGGCCGCGCGCAAGCGTCGCCCGCAACGGGCTTCGCACCTACGATCTGCTGCTCTGATGGCGTCGCGGCGGGGAGCGGGACTTCCCGCGCAAGTGGAGTCGCCTGCGGCGTGGATGCGTCTTGCCGTCGCCCTCGCGCTGTCGACGCTGGGCGGGGTCGGCATGTGGTCGGTGGTGGTGGCACTTCCGGCCGTGCAGGCCGAGTTCGGCGTTGCGCGCGCTGCCGCGTCGCTGCCCTACACGCTCACCATGCTCTGCTTCGGCGCATCGGGCATTGCGATGGGCCGCCTGTCGGATCGCTACGGCATCATGGTTCCGGTCGCGCTCGGCTCGACGATGCTTGGTGCCGGCTACATCGCGGCGGGGGCGGCGCCGACGCTGACCCAGTACGCGCTCGCCCAGGGCGTGTTGATCGGAGCCGGCAGCGCGGCGACCTTCGCGCCTTTGCTCGCGCACGTCTCATTGTGGTTCGTGCGGCGGCGGGGCATCGCCGTGGCGATGTTCGCGAGCGGCAGCTACCTCGCCGGAGTCGTCTGGCCGCCGATCATCGAGCACTTCATCGTAACGGTGGGATGGCGCGCGACGCACGCCGGGATCGGCGCGTTCTGCCTCGCGACGATGCTCCCGCTCAGCCTGTGGCTGCGGCGCAGGCCACCGCTGCACGACGATGCGGGCGCTGGTGCTGCACTGGGCGCATCGGCGCGGCCCGGCCGCGCCGTGGCGCGCACGTCGCCGGCGTCGCTCGGGTTGTCGCCGAACGGGCTCCAGTTGCTCCTTGTCGTCGCGGGGCTCGGCTGCTGCGTCGCGATGTCGATGCCGCAGGTACACCTCGTCGCCTATTGCAGCGACCTCGGCTACGGCCCGGCGCGCGGAGCCGAGATGCTGTCGCTGATGCTCGCCTTCGGCATCGTGAGCCGGCTCGCCTTCGGCGCCATCTGCGACCGCATCGGCGGGCTGCGCACACTGCTCGTCGGCTCGTCGCTGCAGTGCGTCGCGCTGCTGCTGTTCCTGCCGTTCGACGGGCTCGTCTCGCTCTACGTGATCTCGGCGCTGTTCGGTCTCTTCCAGGGCGGCATCGTCCCGTCGTACGCGATCATCGTGCGCGAGTATTTCGATCGTTCCGAGGCCGGCGCGCGGGTCGGCATCGTGATCACCGCGACGCTGTTCGGGATGGCGCTCGGGGGCTGGCTCTCGGGCGCGATCTTCGACGCCACCGGCTCCTACCGTGCTGCGTTCCTGAACGGCATCGGCTGGAACCTCGTCAACCTGTCGATCGCCGCGTGGCTCGTACGCCGCGCATTCGCACGGCCGACGTTCGCGGCCGGATGATCCGGCGAAGGTCAACCCGCGGCCGTCTCGCCGCTCGCCTCGTCGAGTTCGCGCAGCGCCCGCGGGTCGAGCTCGAGGTGCGTCGACGCGACGAGCTCTTCGAGCTGGGCGACCGACGTCGCGCTCACGATCGGGGCGGTGATCCCGGGCCGCGTGAGCAGCCATGCGAGCGCCACCTGGGCGGGAGTCGCGCCGAAGCGCTTCGCCACGCCGTCGAGTGCGGCGAGGATGCCGAGGCCGCGGGTGTCGAGGTACTTGGCGATTCCCGACCCGCGCGGACTCTTCGCGAGGTCGGCTTCCGACCGGTACTTGCCGGTGAGGAAGCCTGCGGCGAGGGCGAAGTAGGAGATCACGCCGAGCCCTTCGCGGATGCAGAGTTCGGCGAGCGGTCCCTCGAACTCGTTGCGCACACGGAGGTTGTACTGGGGCTGCAGCGTTGCGTAGGTGGGGAGCCCGGCACGCCTGCCTGCATCGAGCGCCTCAGCGAGACGTGCGGCGGTGAGGTTCGACGCCCCGATCGCGCGCACCTTGCCCTGCTCGATCAGCCGTGCGTACGCGCCGAGCGTCTCCTCGAACGGCGTCTTCTCGTCGTCCCAGTGCGACTGGTAGAGGTCGATCGCCTCGACGTTGAGCCGCCGCAGCGAGGCCTCGACTTCGCGCATGATGCAGTCGCGGCGAAGGCAGCGGTAGCCGAGGCCGACGTCCGAGCCGACCTTGGTCGCGATGACGACGTCGTCGTGGTGCCCGCGGCGCGCGATCCAGCGGCCGATGACGGTCTCCGACTCCCCGCCCGTGTGACCCGGGACCCAGCGCGAGTACGAGTTCGCCGTGTCGATCAGGTTGAAGCCCGCGCCGACGAACGCGTCGAGCAGGCGGAACGATGCCGGCTCGTCCGCGGTCCACCCGAACACGTTGCCGCCGAAGGCGAGCGGCGCCACCTCGAACCCCGTACTGCCCAGCTTGCGTCGCTGCATGATCCGCTCCGTCATGTCCGCCCCGGTGTACTCAGAAGGTCGCGATCAACGCGTCGACCGCGGCGTGCGCACCTTGCAGGATCGACGCGCCGTCACCGGCGAGCAGCGTCTCGAAGTCGAGGGCGGCGAGCCTCGCCACGCTCCGGCGCAGCCGCGGCGGGTCGTCGACCACGCTGTCGCGCAGGAGCGAGCACGCGCCGGGCGGATTGCCGATGATCGCATCGCCGACGAGAAGGATCCCGCGCGAGGCCCAGTGGAGCGCGACCTCGCCCGGCGATTTGCCGGACGCGTCGACGAAGGCGAACGGGCCGATCGCGAAGCCCGGGGTGACTTCGCCGTCGACGATCGCGCCCTGCCCCTTCGCCCGCTCGGCGTCGGCCGGGTGGATGAGCGTCCTCGCTCCGGTGCGCGCGCGTACGAGGTTGGCGGCACGCGAGTGATTGCGGTTGGTGAGCACGATCGACGCGACTCCGGCGGCGACGAGGCGCTCGAGCGTCGCTGCATCCGGCTCGACGGGATCGATGCACAGGTTACCCTGCGGGTGCGGGACGAAGTGTCCGTTGAAATCGTAGCCGTGGGGCTCGGAGCGTCGGCTCCAGGTGAAGATGCCGGGAAGGATTTCGTGCATGGCGGGCCGATCGTGGCGGATTGACTGCAACGATACGATAATCGGCTCACGCTGCCCAGTGGCCGGATCCATCGTCCGATGCGCGAAGTGCTCGTCGTCGTCGACATGCAGAACGACTTCCTGCCCGGAGGCGCGCTTGCCGTGCGCGGCGGTGACGCAGTCGTTCCGGTCGTCAACCTGCTCGCCGCGCGCTTCGAGCACGTCGTGCTGACGCAGGACTGGCATCCACCGCAGCACCTGTCGTTTGCCTCGTCGCATCCCGGACGACGCGCGTTCGAGACGATCGAGGCCGCCTACGGGCCGCAGGTCCTGTGGCCCGATCACTGCGTGCAGGGGACCCAAGGGGCCGCGTTCGCACCGGGCCTCAGCATCGCCCACGCGCAACTCGTTCTCCGCAAGGGCTTTCGCGCCGCGATCGACAGCTATTCGGCGTTCTGCGAGGCCGATGGGACGACGTTGACAGGGCTCGCCGGATACCTGCGCGAGCGCGGCTTCGGACGCGTCGTGCTCGCCGGACTCGCCACCGACTTCTGCGTCGCCTGGTCGGCGGTCGACGCGCGGCGCTACGGGTTCGAGGTCACCGTCGTCGAGGACGCCTGCCGCGCGATCGACACGTCGGGGTCGCTCGCCGCTGCGCGGCGGCGCATGAACGATGCCGGCGTCACGCTCGCATCGTTCGCGGCGATGTAGTGGCGCAGCAGCGCGACGATATCGGGACGGTCCCAGTCGGCGGGGCCGACATGGCGCGCGATCTCGCGGCCGTCGCGCCCGATCAGGAGCGTCGTCGGCAAGCCGATGCTGCCCACCTCGGAGAGCGCGTGCGCGGATGCATCGACGTAGACGCGCAGCGCCCGCACGTCGAACTGGTCGAAGTAGCTCGTCACCGCGGCGAGCCCCCCGCGGTCGATCGACAGCGCAACGACCTCGAAGCCAGGTCCACCGAGGATCGCCTGCAGGTGGTCGAGCGTCGGCAACTCGCGACGGCACGGCGGACACCAGGTCGCCCAGAGGTTGAGGAGGACCACGCGGCCTCGGAACTCCGAGAGGCGCCGCGGATGCGCGTCGACGTCGACGAACGCGAGGTCGGGCACCGGGCGCGGAGCCGATCGCGGGGCAAGCATGCCGTCGGCGGCAGCGGGCGGAGGTTGTCCTTCCGCCGCGATGATTGCCGGTGACGCAGCCGATGCGCTGCCGGCCTGAGGAAACGCCAGAAAAAGCGCGAACATGATGCCAGTCAGCTTCTGGTGCACGATACGACCTCCCCGACGAGCCTGCCGCACCCCATCCAAGCCATGGACGCCCTCGAAGCACTCTCCACGCGGACGAGTCCCGCCGCCCTGACCGATCCCGCCCCCGACGGCGCCACCATGGAGCGCCTGTTCGCCGCGGCGATGCGGGCGCCCGACCACGGACGGCTGCGCCCCTGGCGGTTCATCATCATAGACGGCGACGCGAGGCATGCGTTCGGTACGGTGCTCGCCGAGGCCCTTCGCATCCGCCAGCCCGGCGCCGCCGAGACGATTCTCGCGAAGGAGCGCGCCAAGCCCCTGCGCGCGCCGCGCATCGTCGTCGTCGCAGCCGTGATCCGCGATCATCCCGGCGTGCCCGAGATCGAGCAGGTGATCGCCGCCGGCGCCGCCGCAGAGAACCTGCTCGTCGCGGCGCATGCGTCGGGCTTCGGGGGATTCTGGCGGACCGGGGCAGCCGCCTACGACGACACGGTAAAGCGCGCGCTCGGCCTCGCGTCCAGGGATGCGATCGTCGGCTTCGTCTATCTCGGCACACCGGCGACAGTGGTTGCGCCCCCGGTCGGCGACGGCGTCGCGCGCGTCAGGCATTGGACGGCGCCCGCGGGTGACGGGTGACGTCCATCGCTGCGGACGTCCGCTGACCGTTACCGCGGCCGGTCGAGGTCAGCCGCCGTGAAGTTCGCCGGCACCCTCGGCGAGAAAGAGGTCGGGCAGCGGCCGCATCGACGGATCGACGGCGTAGGCGTCGAAGTCGGTCACACCGGCTTCGCGCAGGACATCGTCGTCGATCAGGAAGCGCCCCGTCCGCACGCGCGCCGGGGTGACGAGAATCGCGTGCGCAGCATCGGCCACGATCTCCGGCTTGCGGCAGCGGCGTACCTCGATGCCGGGAAGCATCCGCAGGGCCTCGGTCGCAATGACCGTGTGCGGCCACAGCGCATTGACCGCGACGCCCGCTTCGGCGAACTCCTGCGCGAGCCCGAGCGTGACGAAGCTCATGCCCATCTTCGCGAGGGTGTAGCCGAGATGCGGCCCCCACCAGCGCGGATCGAGCGTCGGCGGCGGCGCGAGCGTGAGGATGTGCGGGTTCCGTGCCTTGACGAGATGCGGCAGGCACGCCTGCGCGCAGGCGTAGCTTCCTCGCGCGTTCACTTCGTGCATCAGGTCGAACCGCTTCATCGGAGTGGCGAGCGTCCCGCGCAGCCAGATCGCGCTCGCGTTGTTGACGAGGATGTCGATGCCGCCAAAGCGCGCAACCGTCGCGTTCACGGCGGCTTCGATCGCGGTCTCGTCGCGGATGTCGCAGCGCACCGCCAGCGCGTGTCCTCCGGCGGCCTCGATCGCCGCGGCCGCCGTGTGGATCGTTCCGGGAAGCCGCGGATCGGCCTCGGTCGATTTCGCCGCCACGGCGACGTTGGCGCCGTCGCGCGCGGCGCGGAGCGCGATCGCGAGGCCGATGCCGCGCGATGCTCCGGTGATGAACAGCGTTTTGCCTTCGAGCGAATTCACACGCCTCCCCTTTCCGGACAGGCAATGTTACCGCTCCCGCGCCTCCCGGCCCGAGCCGCAGGGCCGGGCAGCCGCTGGGCCGGGCAGCCGCTGGGCCGCGCCCGACCCCTTCAGCGGCTCACGTGGCGGCGGTAGCGGCGCGCGCGACCCAGCGCTCACGCATGCCCTTCAGCACGAAGAGCGCGAGCAGCGCGGTGATCACGTCGAGCACGATGACGATCACGAACACCGTCGTCCAGTTGCCGGTCGTCTCGCGGATCCACGCCGCGACAGGGCCGCCGAGCACCGAGCCGACACCCTGCGCAATGTAGAGGAAGCCGTAGTTGGTGGTCGCGTACTGCGTCCCGAAGAGGTCGGTCAAGGTCGACGGGAACAGCGAGAAGATCTCGCCCCAGCCGAAGAACACGAGCCCGGTCAGCACGACGAACACGGCGGCGTTGTGGGCGAACATGAGCAGCAGCAGGATCGCGAGTCCCTCCAGCGCGAAGGCGATGAACATCGTCATCTCGCGCCCGATGTGGTCGGAGACCCAGCCGAAGAACGGCCTCGTAATGCCGTTGGTCGCGCGCGACAGGGTGAGCGACAGCGGCAGCGCAGCGAGCCCGAGCACCAGCGTGTCCTTGACGTGGAAGTCGGCAGCGAAGGGCCCGACCTGCGACACCACCATGAGTCCGCTCGTCGCCATCATCGACATCATGATGAACATCAGCCAGAAAACCGGCGTGCGCAGCATCTCGCTCGCGCGGTAGCTGCGCTGCGACTGGCGGGTCGCCTGCTTCGCCGCGAGTGCCTCGGCGGCCTGCGGCCTCCATCCGGATGCGGGAATCCTGAACGCCTGGCTCACCACGACGCCGAGGACGAGCTGGATCCAGCCCCAGACGATCAGCGTCTGTGCATAGCCTGACGCCGGGATCATGTCGGCGATCGGGAACGACGTGATGATCGCTCCGGCACCGTACCCGGCGGCGGCGATCCCCGCCGCGAAGCCGCGCCGGTCGGGGAACCAGCGCACCATGTGGCCGATGATGCCGACGTAGACGATGCCGGTGCCGAAGCCGCCGATGATCCCGTAGGTGAAGTAGAGCGCCCAGAGGTTGTCGACGTGGGCCGACAGGATCCAGCTCAGGCCGGAGAGGATGCAGCCGACCGAGATCAGCAGCCGCGGGCCGAAGCGGTCGACGAGCCACGCCTGGATCGGCGAGCAGAACGTCTGCAGCACGATCAGCAGCGAGAACGTGACCTGAAGCTGCGCGAGCGTCGAGCCGAGCTTGTCCTGCAGCGGGTGGATGAACAGCGTCCACGTGTACTGCGGGCTCGAGATCGACATCATCGCGACGAACCCGAGGACCATCTGCCACCAGCGGTTCATGTACCACGGGGTCGCCGGTGCAGCGGCAGCCTGCGTCGGTTGAGCGGCCATCATTCCTCCTTGAGTGGATCGGACGCGGGCTGCCCTCGGGGTTCCGGGGCGGCTCCGTGACGCAAGATTGCTCCATGTCGCGCCACGATGCAATGGCCGAAGCAGGGAGCGACAGGGATGGACCGAGAGGGATCGACCGAGCTGCAGGGGGCTCGTCCCGATGGTGCGACGCAACGTCCGCACGCACGCAGGTCCGCACACGCCGGCTCCCGCGACCACGCGGGCGCCGGGAATCTCAGACGCGCTCGACGATCATGGCGATACCCTGCCCGACCCCGATGCACATCGTGCAAAGCGCGCGGCGTCCGCCGCTTCGCTCGAGCTCGCTCACCGCGGTCGTCACGAGGCGCGCACCCGACGCGCCGAGCGGGTGGCCGATCGCAATCGCGCCGCCGTTCGGGTTCACCTGGGGAGCATCGTCGGCGAGCCCGAGGTCGCGGGTGACCGCGAGCGCCTGCGCGGCAAACGCCTCGTTGAGCTCGATCAGGTCGACCTGCCCGAGGGCGAGTCCGGTGCGGGCGAGGAGCTTCCTCGTCGCAGGAGCCGGCCCGAAGCCCATGATCCTCGGCGCGACCCCCGCGACTGCGGCGCCGACGATGCGCGCGCGCGGCGTCAGGCGATGGCGCGCCGCCGCCGCTTCGGTGGCGATGACGAGCGCGCAGGCGCCGTCGTTGATCCCGGATGCGTTGCCCGCTGTGACGCAGCCGTCGGGCCGGACGACGCCCTTCAGCTTCGCGAGCGCGGCGGCGGTCGTCTGCGGCCGGGGATGCTCGTCGGTATCGACGATCACCGTCTCACCCTTCTTCTGCGGGATGGCGACGGGCACGATCTCGCGCGCGAAGAAACCTGCGGCGTGCGCCACGCCCCAGCGCTGCTGGCTGCGCAGCGCGAACGCATCCTGGTCGGCGCGGCTCACGCCGAACTGTGCAGCGATGTTCTCGGCCGTCTCGGGCATCGAGTCGATGCCGTACTTCGATTCAAGCAGCGGATTGACGAAGCGCCAGCCGATCGTCGTGTCGTAGACCGACGCGCTGCGCGAGAACGCAGCTTCGGCCTTGCCGAGCACGAACGGTGCGCGCGACATGCTCTCGACCCCGCCGGCGACGACGAGTTCGCCCTCCCCCGACCTCAGCATGCGCGCTGCGACGGCGATCGCGTCGAGGCTCGAGCCGCACAGGCGGTTCACCGTCGCGCCCGGGACCTCCTGCGGCAGCCCGGCAAGGAGCAGCGCCATCCGCGCGACGTTGCGGTTGTCCTCGCCGGCCTGGTTCGCGCAGCCGAGGACGACGTCGTCGACCGCTTCCCAGTCGACGCCGCGGTTGCGCTCGACGAGCGCGCGGACCGGAATTGCGGCGAGGTCGTCGCAGCGCACGCCCGCAAGGGCCCCGCCGTAGCGCCCGAACGGCGTGCGAACGGCGTCGCAGATGAAGGCTTCGCTCATCATGATCCTCGCGTCGCCCCGGCGTCGCGCGCCCAGCGCGTGAAGCGCCCGCCGGTGCGGGCGAGCTCCCCGAGGAGCGGTGCCGGAGTCCAGTAATCAGGGCCGAACCGGTCGCGATAGCGCAGGATCGCGTCGTGGACTGCCGTCAGCCCGGCTGCGTCGGCAGCATACATCGGTCCGCCGCGCCACGCGGGGAAGCCGTATCCGTGCAGCCACACCATGTCGATGTCGAGCGCGCGTGTGACGACCCCCTCTTCGAGGATGCGTGCGCCCTCGTTCACCATCGACCACACGCAGCGCCCGACGATCTCCTCGTCGGGAATCGGGCGTCGCTCGATGCCGGTGGCCCTCGAGTGCGCGACGATGAGCGCCTCGATCTCGGGGTCGGGACGCGGCGTGCGGTCGCCGGCCTCGTAGCGATACCAGCCGGCACCCGTCTTCTGGCCGAGGCGGCCGCGCTCGCAGACCTGATCGAGGAGGTTGCAGTCGCGCATGCCTGGAAGCCGCCGATGCGCGCGCGCCTTGCGGTTCGCCCAGCCGATGTCGAGCCCCGAGAGATCGGCGACGGCAAACGGACCCATCGCAAAGCCGAACTCGACGAGTGCGCGATCGACGTCCTGCGGCAGCGCGCCCTCTTCGAGCAGGAAGAAGGTCTCGCGGGTACGCTGCATCAGCATCCGGTTGCCGACGAAGCCGTCGGATCCCATGACGGGGACCGCGACCTTGCCGAGTGCGCGGCCGAGCCGCATCGCCGTCGCGAGCACCGCCGGGGCGGTCCGCGGCGTGCGCACGACTTCGAGGAGGCGCATCACGTTGGCCGGGCTGAAGAAGTGCATGCCGACGACGTCCTGCGGCCGTGTCGTGAAACCGGCGATCGTCGCGACGTCGAGGTAGGATGTGTTGGTCGCGAGCACGGCGCCGGGTCTTGCGACGGCGTCGAGGGCTTCGAAGACCTGGCGCTTGACGTCGATGTCCTCGAAGGCCGCCTCGACGACGACGTCGGCTTCGCGCAGTGCGTCCCAGTCGAGGGTCGCGGCGATGCGGCCGACCCGCTCGTCCATCGCTGCCTGCGCAAGGCTGCCGCGCGCAACGCTCGTCGCATAGTTGCGTCGGATATTCTCGAGGCCGCGCGCGAGTCCGGCGGCGTCGACGTCGAGCAAGGCGACAGGAAGGCCCGCGTTGGCAAAGCACATCGCGATCGCGGCGCCCATCGTTCCGGCGCCGACGACCCCGGCGCGATGGATCGCGCGCGGCTTGGCGTCGGCGCCGAGCCCGGGAAGCTTCGCCACCTCGCGCTCGGCGAGAAAGGCGTAGCGAAGCGCTGCCGCCTGCTCCGATCGGCGAAGCTCGAGGAAGAGCGCGCGCTCGCGGATGAGCCCTTCGGCAAGCGGCAGGGTCGCTGCTGCGCACAGCGCATCGATGGCGACGAGCGGTGCGTGCTGGCCGCGCTGTCGCTTCGCGGCGTCGCGCCGTGCGCGCTCGAGGGCCGTCCGGTCGACCGCCGCGGCGGCCAAGGCTCCGCTGCGCCGCAGCGGAGCGGCGGCCGTCGCGAGGCGCCTCGCGGCAGCGGCCGCAGCGGTGACGACGTCGTCGCCCGCAATCTCGTCGAGTGCGCCCGCGGCGAGCGCATCGACCGCGCCGACCACATCGCCGCCGACGATCATCGCGAGCGCGCGCTCGAAGCCGACGAGCCGCGGCAGCCGCTGCGTCCCTCCGGCGCCGGGTATCAGCCCGAGCTTCACCTCTGGAAGTCCGATCCGCGCTCCGGGTGTCGCGACGCGGTAGTGGCACGCGAGCGCGACCTCGAAGCCGCCGCCGAGCGCGGTGCCGAAGAGGGCCGCGACGACGGGCTTCGGACAATCCTCGATCGCCTGCGTCAGTTCCGGAAGATGCGGTGGCTCGGGCGGGCGGTCGAACTCGGCAAGGTCGGCGCCGGCGATGAACGTCCTCCCCGCACAGGCGATGACCAGCGCGTCGACGTCGCGATCTGCGGCGGCGCGCCGTACGGCATCGAGCAGACCCGCGCGAACCGCCGTCGACAGCGCGTTGACGGGAGGACGGTCGATCGTGATGACCGCAATGCGATCGCGTATCGCGGTCGCAACCGGGGCCGCATCAGGCTCCATCGGCGCGTGGAGCCGGATCAGAAATGCAATGCCGTCGTCACGAGCCCGCCTGCGATGCCGAAGAGGACGACACCGGCGACGACGGTCACCAGCACGCGCAGGCGAAATGCCGATCCGGTCATGACGAGAGACGGCACGCTGACCGGCGCCAGCGTCATCAGCAGCGCCCCGGCCGGCCCGGCGGCCATGCCCAGCGCCAGCATCGCCTGGATGATCGGCACTTCGCCCGCCGTTGGAATCACGAACAGCGTGCCGGCAATGGCGAACGCAACGATCCAGATGAATTCGTTGCCGATCTCGGGACTCACGTGCGGAAACAGCCACGCGCGCGCCGCACCGAGGAGCAGCACGAGCACGAGGTACTCGGGCACGAGCCACAACGTCATCTTCGCGAGCGTCGACATCCAGCGGCCGAACACCCCGCCCTGCGGAGCCTGCGCGAGCAGGCGCTCGACCTCGGCGTCGGCCGCCCGCGCTTCGCCGGGAGTGACCATGCGATTGACGAGGTACCCCAGGCCGAACACCATCAGCAGGCCCAGTGCCAGGCGCAGGCCCGTCCACTGCCATCCGAGCACGAAGCCCATGAACACGAGGGTTGCCGGGTTGAGCACCGAGTTGCCGAGCCAGAACGCGACGGCGCTCCCCGGCGATGCGCGACGCTCGCGCAGGCCGACCACGACCGGTGCCGCGCAGCACGTGCACATCATCCCCGGGATCGACAGCAGGCCACCGGCGGCAACGCTGCCGAAGCCCGCCTTGCCGAGCGCCTTCGCAATCCACTGCGGAGGCAGCAACGCCTGCACGGCCGAGCCCAGCAGGAGGCCAAGGACCAGCGCCTGCCACACGGCCTTGCCGTAGACGATCGCGTAGTCGAGTGCCGCGCCGACCGATGGTGCCGGGGCGCTCGCTGCGGTACCCATCAGGATCGATTGGCCGATCGAGTGCCTGTCAGCGGCGACGAACGCGCGGTGGTAGTACGGTGACCATTTGACGTAGAAGAGCCCCGCCACCACGATCACCGCGAAAACGACGACACCCCACACCGGATGCCGCTGCTGCCCGGGCTTCAGCGTGTTCTCCATCTGCATGCTCGCGTATCGAGGGTCGTTGCCCATGATACGCGTCCTCGCCGGGTCAGTAGGTCTCGATGTGCAGGCGGCTCTTCGCGAGGAGCTCGGGCTTCAGCCGGTCCCAATCGAGCTCGTGCCTGCGGCAGACGTCGCGAAACGCCTCGGTGACGCCCTCCTCCATGTCCTTGAGGCCGCACAGGTAGATGTAGCAGTCGTCGTCCATCAGCATCCGGGCAACCTTGTCGCCACGCTCGCGGATGCGATCCTGCACGTAGCGCTTCGGCTCGCCGGGAACGCGCGAGAACGCGAAGTTGATGTCGATGAAATCCTTCGGCAGCTTCATCAGCGGCCCGAAGTAAGGCAGCTCGTGCTCGGCCCGTGCGCCGAAGAAGAGCACGAGCTCGCCGCCTTCGTTGAGCGCGCGGCGCCGGCGCCGGCGCTCGGTCATCGCGCGCATCGGGGCCGAGCCGGTGCCGGTGCAGATCATCATCAGCGACGAGCCCGGGTGATTGGGCGTCAGAAAGCTGGTGCCATACGGCCCGACGACGCTGACCGTATCGCCGATCCCGAGGTCGCAGAGGTAGTTCGATGCGACGCCGTGCACCGGACGCCCGTCGTGGTCGGCGGTGACGCGCTTCACGGTGAGCGCGACGTTGTTGTAGTGCGGACGCTCGCCGTCACGCGGGCTCGCGACCGAGTAGAGACGCAGCGCGTGCGGCCGGCCCTTCGCATCGGTTCCCGGCGGCACGATGCCGAGCGTCTGCCCTTCGAGGAGCGGGAACGCCGTGGTGCCGAAGTCGAGCACGAGGTGGCGGATGTCGGCCGAGGCGTCGTCGGCGGTCAGCCGGTAGTTGCCGGTGACCTTCGCGATCGCGGGCTTCGCCGACGAATAGAGGTTGACGTAGGGATGCGCCGCCGACCACGGCGGCGTGGCCGGCCCGCCCTGCCCGGCAGTCGCGATCTCGGTGAGGGCGCGCACTTCCGCCGGCACCTCGCCCGGCGCCTCGGCCTCGAGCTCGACCGGCGGCGGCAACGCGTCCCACGCGAGCTGCTCGTCCGTCGTGTATGGAGTCGACTTCGGCACCTGGTGCCAGTGGTCGATCGCGCCGGTCGGGCACGGTGCGACGCAGGCATGGCACCCGCCGCAGAGCGAGAAGTCGACGACGTAGTTGCGCGAGTCGTGGCTGATCGCGTGGACCGGGCAGGTCGCCTCGCAGGTGTTGCAGCGAATGCAGACCTCGGGATCGATCAGGTGCTGCAGCGCATAGTCGGCGCCTCGGGCGCTCGTCGGCATGTGTCGCTCTCCCCCGCTCGTCGTGGCCACCCGCGCCTCAGTTGAAGCGCACGTACTCGAAGTCGACGGGCTGGCGGTTGATGCCGATCGAAGGTGGCGCGATCCAGCTCGCAAACTTGCCGGGCTCGACGACGCGCCCCATCAGCGAGGCGACGAACGCACGGTCAGCGACGGTCGGCAGCCAGCGATCGACATTGGCCTGCCACGCCGCGTCGTCGATGACCTCGCCGCCGGGTGACACGCGAAGCTCGGCGAAGCTGCCGATGCGGCGATTGAACGCCTTGTGCGGCAGCACGAGCCGCTGCGGCAGGCCGGCCTTCTCGATCACCTTGTTCCAGCGGCCGACCCCGCCGACCGAGTCCTTCGCGAAGTCGTCGCGCAGCACCTCATTGAGCGCATTCAGCATCGGCGCTTCCTGCGCGACGAGCTTCCCGCCGGAGGCGGCGAGCAGCGGGTAGCCTGCGTCCTGCAGCACGTGGTCGTCGGCGCGCTTCGTCTCCTCGAAGCGCCCCTTGAGCCCGGACGTGTAGAAGATCGCGGCGTTCGACGAGCGATCGGCGCCGAAGAGATCGACCGTCACGCTGTAGTGGAAGTTGAGGTAGCGCTGGATCGTCGGCAGGTCGATGACGCCGGCCTCGCGCAGCTGCGCGGGGTCGTCGGTCTTCAGTGCGATCATCGCCTGGCAGGTACGCTGGACGACCCGCGACACACCGGACTCGCCGACGAACATGTGGTGGGCTTCCTCGGTCAGCATGAACTGCGTCGTCCGCGCGAGCGGTGCGAACCCCGATTCGGCGAGCGCGCAGAGCTGGAACTTGCCGTCGCGGTCGGTGAAGTAGGTGAACATGAAGAACGCCAGCCAGTCAGGTGTCTTCTCGTTGAAGGCGCCGAGGATGCGCGGATGGTCGGCGTCCCCCGAGCGGCGCGTCAGGAGCGCTTCGGCCTCCTCGCGTCCGTCGCGCCCGAAGTGGCGGTGCAGCAGGTACACCATCGCCCACAGGTGGCGTCCTTCTTCGACGTTGACCTGGTAGAGGTTGCGCAGATCGTAGAGCGACGGACAGGTGTTGCCGAGATGGCGCTGCTGCTCGACCGACGCGGGCTCGGTGTCGCCCTGCGTGACGATGATGCGGCGCAGGTTCGCGCGGTGCTCGCCGGGGACGTCGTGCCAGACGGGCTCGCCCTTGTGCGCGCCGAAATGGATGACCGCGTCCGGCTGCGCGGGATTGAGGAAGATGCCCCAGCGGTAGTCGGGCATCCTGACGTAGCCGAACTGTGCCCAGCCATCGCGATCGACGCTGACGGCGGTGCGAAGATAGACGTCGTGCATGAGCGCGCCGTCGGGGCCCATGCTTCGCCACCATTCGACGAAGTGCGGCTGCCAGTGCAGGAGCGCACGCTGCAGCGCGCGGTCGTCGGCGAGGCCGACGTTGTTCGGGATCCTCCCGCTATAGTCGACGTCCATCAGGCGCGCTCCCGGTTGAAGTTGGCCTTGCGCCCGGTGCCGAACACCTTGAGCGCGCCGGCGTCGCCGACTGCGTTGGGCCGCGTGAAGATCCAGTTCTGCCACGCCGACAGGCGGCCGAAGATGCGCGTCGTCATCGTCTCGCCCGCGCCGAAGCGCAGGTTCGCTTCCATCCCGGTCAGCGCGTCGGGCGACAGGCTCGCACGCTCCTCGAGCGCAATGCGGATCTCGTCGTCCCAGTCGATGTCGTCGAGCGCCGCCGTCACGAGCCCGAGCGCTTCGGCGTCGCGTGCAGCAAGGCGGGTGCCGATCGCCGCGCGCGCTTTCGCGAGCGGCGCGGCTTCGCCAGAGAAGCGTGCGTCGAGGCGCGAGCGTTCGTCGACGCGCGGATAGGCCCCGAAGTTGCGCGCCGACAGCGACACCACCGGTGCGCTGCCGGGATCGCCGGGAAGGTCGAGCATGTAGCAGCGGTCGGCGGCGAGGGCGAGCTCGAAGAGCGTCCCGGCGAACGCCGAGCGCGGCGTGATCAGCGCGAAGAGCGTGCGCGAGCTCACTTCGAGCCTCGCCAGCGTGCGGCGCAGGAGCCCCGCCGTCTCGCGAACGAACCAGTGTGCTGCGTGGGCATCGAGCGCCGCGTCGGTCGCGAGTACGCGCTTGGGATCGCCCTCGGTCGCCAGGATCCACGTGCCGACGTCGAGGTGGTTCGTGCGCAGCATCAGGATCGCGTCGTCGAGCTCGCGCGCCATCTGCAGGGGCCACCACGCGGCGCCTGCGGCGACGATGGCGTCGATGTCCTGCGCGACGTCGTCGAGCGGCGCACGAACCGTCAGCGTCGCCTTTCGTGCGGCAGGATCGATCGCCGCATCGACGTAGGTGTAGTGGTAGCCGCTTCCGTCGATGCTGCGCGCCAGCGGCGTCAGCGTGACCCCGCTGGCGCCGCCCGGACGATCGCTCGATTCCGCGAGCTCGAGCGCGCGCGTTCTCACCCACGCCGCGAACTCCTTCGGCCTGACGACATCGTCGACGAGGCGCCAGTCCTTCGCGCGCTGGCCGCGGATGCCTTCGGTCGTCGTGCAGAAGATGTCGGCGAGGTCGTGGCGGACGCGGCGCTTGTCGGTGAGGCGAGTGAGCCCGCCGGTTCCCGGGAGCACGCCGAGGAGCGGCACCTCCGGAAGGCTCACCGCCGACGAGCCGTCGTCGACCAGCACGATCTCGTCGCAGGCGAGTGCCAATTCGTAGCCCCCGCCTGCCGTGGTGCCGTTGCACGCGGCGAGGAATTTGAGACCCGAGTGACGGCTCGAATCCTCGAGGCCGTTGCGCGTCTCGTTGGTGAACCTGCAGAAGTTCACTTTCCAGGCGTGCGACGACGAGCCCAGCATGAAGATGTTGGCCCCGCTGCAGAAGACACGCTCCCTCGCGCTCGTCAGCACGACGGTGCGCACTTCGGGGTGCTCGAAGCGGAGGCGCTGGATCGCGTCGCTGAGCTCGATGTCGACGCCGAGGTCGTAGGAGTTGAGCTTCAGCTTGTAGCCGGGGCGGATGCCGCCATCCTCGTCGACGTCGAGCGCGAGGGTCGCCACCGGGCCGTCGAAGGAGAGCCGATAGTGCCTGTAGCGGCCGGGGTGGGTCTCGTAATCGACGGGCTGCGCCGCCGCTTCTGCGCTACCGGCGACCTGTGCATCCATCTCGTCCCTCCTGGCGGGCATGATCAGGAAGCAATCGCCGCACGCAGCCGCACGAGGCTCTCTCGCGGCGTTTCGCCCGACGTCGCGACGATCGCGTCGGCGGCGCGGTAGAGCGGCTCCCGTGCGGCGAGGATGCGCTTCAGATCTTCGAGCGCATCGTCGTTGCCGGCCATCGGCCTGAAGTCACCCTGCGCGAGCACCCGCGCCATGTGCTCCTCGGGCTGCGCACGGATCCAGACCGTGAAACAGCTTCCGAGCAGCGCCTTGAACCCTTCTTCGTCGGCGACGATGCCGCCTCCGGCGACGACGACCGCGCGGTCGTGATCGCGCAGCATCCGCTCGAGCGCCCTGTGCTCGAGCCGCCGGAAGCCCGCCTGTCCGTAGAGCGCCATCACCTCGCCGATCGGCAATCCGGTCTCGCGCGCCACCTCGCGGTCGAGGTCGACGAGCGGCACGTCGAGCTCCTTCGCGAGCATCGCACCGAGGGTCGTCTTGCCGGCGCCCCGCAGCCCGATCAGCGCGATCCTGCGCCTGCGCACCGCCTCGTCCTCGCCGAAGTCGCGCATCATCCGGAAGATCACTTCCTCCATCCGATGCCGGGGCAAGCGCTCGAGGAAGCGGCGGATCAGGCGCTGCTCGACCGAGTCGTGGCACTCGGCGGCCAGAAGGTCGAGTAGCGTGACGTCGAGCGCGAGCGCGACGCGCCGCAGCAGCATCACCGACATGTTGCCTTCGCCGGCTTCGAGGTGACCGAGGTAGCGCTCCGAAACCTTCGACTGCCGTGCCAGCGCCTTTCTCGACAGCCCGCGACCCTCGCGCAGATCGCGCACGCGCCTGCCGAGATGCGCAAGGAAGTGAGCATCGCCTTCACCCGGAATGTCGCGCGAAGGCGCATGGCGCGCGACGCCCGCCGTTGCGGAGCCATCCGCTTCGCGGCGCGTGCCGTGGCGTTCGTCGCTGCGCGTGATCATGGCTTGCTGATTCAGGATGCTGCAATATAGTGCGTCACAGGCACTCCCTGGGTCAAGACCGGGTGGTGAGGTGGAGTGCGATCGCGTCGAGCGGCCGATCGCGACCGGCGCGGTATTCCTCCCCGGAGGCGGTCGCCTTGTGAAACAACGCACTGCCGGGGATGCCGGAGCCGGCCCCGGCGCAAATTGGTACGCAGTGTAGTGCATGTTGACAAGGGTCGATCGGTAATATCATGCTCGCCGCGGACCGACCGAGTTCCCAGGAGCAGACCGTGACTTCGCTGAGCCGCGCCGACCACCGCAGCCGTCCCCCGGTCATCGACATCCCGCGCGAGTACAACGCCGCCGCCGACCTGATCGGGCGCAACCTCGCAGCCGGGCGCGGCGACAAGATCGCGTACATCGACGACGCGGGTTCGTACAGCTATGCCGAGCTCGACCGGCGCGCCTCGCAGTTCGCAAACCTCCTGCGCAAGCTCGGCGTCGACGTCGAGCAGCGCGTGCTGGTCTGCGTTCACGACACGATCGACTTCCCGGCTGTCTTCCTCGGCGCGATCAAGGCCGGCGTGGTTCCGGTTGCCGTCAACACGCTGCTGACGGCGTCGGACTACGAGTACATGCTCGCCGACAGCCGGGCGCGCATCGCGATCGTGTCCGAACCGCTCGCGCCGATGTTCGAGCCGCTGCGTCGGAAGCTTCCGTACCTGCGGCACGTGCTCGTCGCCGGGACGGGCGCGGACCGCCGCGATTCGCTGGCGAGCGCGATGTCCGGGCTCGCCACCGAGGCGGCGGTCGCGCCGACGACGAAGGACGACGCCTGCTTCTGGCTGTATTCGTCGGGCTCGACCGGAGCTCCGAAGGGGACCGTCCACGTCCACAGCAGCCTGATCGAGACGGCCGAGCTCTACGCGGTTCCGGTGCTCGGCATCGAGGAGCGCGATGTCGTGTTCTCCGCGGCGAAGCTCTTCTTCGCCTACGGGCTCGGCAACGGCCTCAGTTTTCCGCTGGCGGTCGGCGCGACCACGGTGCTGATGGCCGAGCGGCCGACGCCGACCACGGTGAGCCGGCGCCTGCGCGAGCACCGGCCGACGATCTTCTACGGCGTGCCCACGCTCTACGCGGCGATGCTTGCGAGCCCCGACCTCCCGCGGCGTGACGAGGTCGCGCTGCGCCGCTGCGCTTCGGCGGGCGAGGCGCTCCCCGAACAGATCGCGAGGCGCTGGGCCGGGCACTTCGGCGTCGAGATCCTCGACGGCATCGGCTCGACCGAGATGCTCCACATCTTCCTGTCCAATCGTCCCGACGACCTTCGCTACGGCACGACCGGCAAGGCGGTTCCCGGATACGAGCTTCGGATCGTCGACGAGGCAGGTCATCCGGTCGCCCCCGGCGAACAGGGCGAGCTGCAGATCGCGGGGCCGACCCACGCCGCGGCTTACTGGAACAATCGAGCGAGGAGCTGCAGCACCTTCCTCGGCGACTGGACCCGAAGCGGAGACAAGTACTCGCAGGACGCCGACGGCTACTACGTCTACGCGGGGCGCAGCGACGACATGCTGAAGGTCAGCGGCATCTACGTCTCGCCGGTCGAGGTCGAGGCGAGCCTCGTCACGCACGACTCCGTGCTCGAAGCGGCGGTGATCGGCCGCGAGGACGACGATCATCTGGTGAAGCCCGCCGCCTACGTCGTGCTGAAGCCGGGCATCGCGGCGACGCCCGAACTCACCGAAGCGCTGAAGCAGCACGTGAAGGCCAGGCTCGCGCCTTACAAGTATCCGCGCTGGTTCGTATTCGTCGCGGAGCTGCCGAAGACCGCGACCGGCAAGATCCAGCGCTTCAAGCTGCGCGAGCTCGTGCGCCGGCAGCCGCCTGCATGACGGCATCTGCCTCGCCGGCCGCCAATCCATCGCACGACTCGAAGCAGGTCGACGTCCTCGGACACCGGCTCGAAGTCGTCGACCTGCCGGCGCAGCGCGCCGGCACGCCGCCGCTCGTCTTCCTGCACGAGGGACTGGGATCGGTCGCGATGTGGCGCGATTTTCCCGCGCGCGTCGCTCAGGTGACCGGCGCGCGGGTCGTCGTCTACTCGCGCGTCGGCATGGGCCGCTCGTCGCCGCGTCAAGGGCCGTTCACTCCGCGCTTCATGCACGAGGAGGCGCAGGACGTCCTGCCGGCCCTCCGCGCGGAACTCGGCCTCGGACCCCCGGTTCTCGTCGGGCACTCGAACGGCGCGTCGATGTCGCTGATCCACGCAGGCCACTTCGAGACCGCCGGGGTGATCGCGATGGCGCCGTTCGTCAACGTCGAGGAGGCGAATCTGCAGACGATCCGCGGCGCGCGCGAGCTCTGGCGCAACACCGATCTGCGCGCGAAGCTCGCGCGCTACCACGACGATGTCGACAGCGTGTTCCGGAGCTGGAGCGACATCTGGCTGTCACCGGGCTTTCGCAGCTGGTCGATCGAAGCCGATCTCGCAGGCATCCGCTGCCCGGTGGTGGCGATCCTCGGCGATGGCGACCGTTACAGCACGCCGGCGCAGGTCGCGACGATCGAGTGCCACGCGACGCACGCCGCGAGCTTCGAGTTCCTGCATCTCGCCGGCTGCGGCCACTCGCCGCATCGCGATCAGCCGCGCGCCGTCATCGACGCGATCGTGCGCCTGCTCAGTCGGCTTCCCGGCTGAGCGCCGCGTCGATGCGGGGCGTTTGCTGCGGCGTGTCCGCGGGCGTCCATGCGAGGCGCGCGCGCGCGCGAAGGTCGATCGCGCCGCGCGCAGGTGTCGCCGGCTTCGCCGCAGCCTCGACGCGCGGGGGCCAGGTCTCGTCGGTGAGGCACCGGCGCACTGCGGAAGTCAGGAAGCGCGACGGCTGCGCGTAGACGTGCCGGTCGCCCGACATCGCCTGCTGGCGAACGTAGTAGCGCTGCGGAAGCACCAGCGTCAGGTGATCGCGCGCGCGCGTCATCGCGACGTAGAGCAGCCGCCGTTCCTCGTCGATCTCCTCGGCGCGCCCGGTCGCCATGTCGGAGGGGATGCAGCCGTCGACGCACGAGAGGACCTGCACGACCTTCCACTCCTGCCCTTTCGCCGAATGGATCGTCGAGAGCGTCAGCCAGTCCTCGTCGAGGAGCGGCGGGCCGGCCCGCGCCGACGTCGCCGCCGGGGGATCGAGCGTCAGCTCGGCGAGAAAGCGCTCGCGGCTCGGGTAGGTGGCGGCGACGCGGCGCAGTTGCGCGAGGTCGGGCTCGCGAAGCGGCGCGTCGTCGTAGCGCTCGGCGAGGCGCGGCGCGTACCAGTCGAGCAGCAGGTCCATCTCGCCCGGCCACGGGCTGTCCTGCCGGTGCAGCGCGAGATAGACGCGAAGGAGCTCCGGCCACGCCTGCGAAGCCGCGGCAGGGATGGTGAAGCCGCGCATCGTCGCCGCGGTGTCGGAGGCCGCGTCGAGCGCATCGAGCCAGCGCGTCGCCGTCGCGGGTCCGACCCCGGGCATCAGGCGAAGCGCCCGGAATCCGGCGATGCGTGCGCGCGGGTTCTCGATCCAGCGCAGCGCCGAGAGCAGGTCCTTCACGTGCGAGGCCTCGAGAAAGCGCAGCCCGCCGTACTTCACGAACGGCACGTCCCTGCGCGCGAGCTCGAGCTCGAGCATCGCGCTGTGGGCGGACGTGCGGAAGAGCACCGACTGGCGGCGAAGGTCGACGCCGAGCTCGCGGTGGCGCAGCACCTCGTCGGCGACGAATCGCGCCTGTGCCGCCTCGTCGGCGACCGTGACGAAGCGCGGGCGCTCGCCGTCGCCTCGCGCCGAAGCGAGCGTCTTCGCGTATCCCTCGCCGGCGGCGGCGATCAGCGCGTTCGCGGCGTCGAGGATCGGTGCCGTCGAGCGGTAGTTGCGCTCGAGCGCGATCACCTCGGCGGGCGGGTCGTACTGGCTCGGGAAATCGAGGATGTTGCGCACCGTCGCTGCGCGAAAGCTGTAGATCGCCTGCGCGTCGTCGCCGACCACCGTCACGCCGCGGCCGTCGGGCTTCAGCGCCCGCAGGATCGCCGCCTGCAGGCGGTTGGTGTCCTGGTACTCGTCGACCAGCACGCAGTCGAAGCGCGCACCGATCTCCGCCGCGAGATCGCCCTCCTCCATCGCCATCGCCCAGTAGAGCAGGAGGTCATCGAAGTCGAGGACCTGCTGTGCCTGCTTCGCCTCGACATATCCGGCAAAGAGCCGCGTCAGCATCCCGGCGTGCGCGGCGCACCACGGGAAGGCGTCGCGCAGCACTTCGCGAAGCGACGCCTGCGCGTTCACGCTGCGCGAGTAGATTGCGAGCGACGTGGCTGCCCCCGGAAAGCGCGATTGGCCGGCGTCGCGCCCGTTCGCGAGGAGGTCGTGGCGGACGAGCGCCATCAGGTCCTCGGCGTCGCCACGGTCGTGGATCGTGAAGTTCGCGGCGAGCCCGATCCGCTCGGCATACTCGCGCAGGATGCGCGCACCGACGGCGTGGAAGGTGCCCGACCACGGAAAGGTCAGCGGCGCGTCGCCGCCCTGCCGCCCGAGCGCTGCTGCGAGCGCGGAACCCGCGCGCCTTTCGAGCTCGGCGGCCGCACGGCGGCTGAACGTGATGAGCAGCATGCGCTCGGGCTTCGCACCTCCGCGGACGAGCTCGGCGACGCGATGCGCGAGCGTCGCCGTCTTGCCGGTGCCGGCCCCGGCGATGATCAGGAGCGGACCGCCGCCGTCCTCGCCGGAGCCGTGACGGGCTGCGCGAAGCTGGGTTTCGTTGAGGGCGAGCGGTTCGCTGCGGCTCATCGGTGGGCAGGAGGCGGCGTGCCGGTCCGCACGGACGCTCCGCGAATCGAACGATCGTTCACGAGCATAGCACGCACGCTGCCCCCGCGGGGCGATCAGGCGAGGCGCATCGCGGCGACCCCGATCACGCGGGACGCCTTGCGACGACGTCGAGGAGCGCCGACATGCCGTGGTGCGCGCGACCTTCGCGGATCTCGGCATCGTAGCTCTCGAGCACGAGCAGGTCCCAGCCGCGGAAACGCTCCTCGACCCACTCGCGCGTGTACATGTTCTCGCGCCAGGGCGGTCCGCCGGTCGCGTAATCGACCTGCTCGGGGCGATAGCCTTCGAGGAGGAACACTCCTCCCGGCTTCACCGCGCTTCGCATCCGCTCGAACATCGCGTCGCGGCGCTCGGGCGCCAGGAACTGGATGAAGATCGCGGCGAGCGCGTCGTAGCGGACGGCGTCCCACGCCCACGACTCCATGTCGGCGAGCCTGAGGTCGACGCTGACGCCGCGCCGCGCGGCAAGCGCGCGCGCCTTGGCAACGCCGTTGGCGGCGAAATCGAAAGCGGTGACGGCAAAACCCTGCTCGGCGAGCCAGACGCTGTTGCGTCCCTCGCCGTCGGCGACGCAGAGCACGCTGCCCCCGCGAGGAATGACCGGCGCGTGCCGGCGCAGGAATTCGTTCGGTGCTTCGCCGAGCAGGTAGTCGTCGCCGGCGTAGCGGTTGTTCCAGGTCTCGCGCGGGTGGTCGAATTCGGGCATGGTCATCCAATCGTCATCAGGGTCGCGTTGCCGCCCGCGGCAGCGGTGTTGATCGACAGCGAGCGCTCGACCATCAGCCGCGCGAGCGAATAGGCGTCAGCCGAGCGTACGCCGGTCCCGGCATACTGAGCGGCGACGATTGCACCTTCGCGCGCGGCGAGGCGGTGGCTCCACGCGCCGCAGAATGCGGGTGAGCCCTGCACCAGTGCGGCGTCGAGGCCCTGGGCATCCGGGTCCGCAACGAGCACTTCGCCGCCGAGCTCGCGTGGCAGCGAGCCGGCGAGCGCCGCCGCATCGTCGCCTTGCGGCCACAGCGCCTTCGCGCCCGCGGCAAGCGCGAAGGCAAGCTGGAGCAACAGGTCACCGGTGTGCTCAGCCGCACAGAGCACGATAGCGCGCGGCTTCAGGCTGTAGACGTTGCGCTCTCCGGTGGGTCCGGCGAGCTCGACTTCGCCGAGCCGGGGGCGGGAGCGGACGAGCACGGCACACACGTCGGCGAGCGCGGGGTCGCGTGTCCACTCGCGCAGGCGCGCGAGGCGCGCGGCGCGCTCGTCGCTGGGGTCGCCGCTGCCGCCGGCAACGAGTCCCGGTGGGGGCGCAACGGCGCCGGCGATGCGGTCGAGATAGAGCGGGCCTCCTGCCTTGGGGCCGGTCCCCGAGAGCCCTTCGCCGCCGAACGGCTGCGCGCCGACGACGGCGCCGATCATGTTGCGGTTGACGTAGAGGTTGCCCGCGCGCACGCGCGCGGTGGCGAAGTCGATCGTCTCGTCGATGCGGCTTTCGATGCCGAACGTCAGCCCGTAGCCGGTGGCGTTGATCGCCTCGACGAGCTCGCCGAGATCCTCGCGCCGGTAGCGCACGACGTGCAGGACCGGGCCGAACACCTCGCGCTCGAGCTCGCCGATGCGGTCGATCTCGATCAGCGCCGGCGCGAAAAAGACGCCGCCGGAGACATCCGGCACGCGTCGCTCCGGCTGGAATACCAGGTGGCCTGCCCGGCGCATCGCGTCGACGTGCAGGTCGAGACGTTCCTTCGCCTCGACGTCGATCACCGGGCCCACGTCGGTCTCGAACCGGCCCGGATCGCCGACGACGAGCTCGCGCATCACCCCCTGCAGCATGGCGATCGTGCGTCCGGCGATCTCGTCCTGCAGGCAGAGGACGCGCAGCGCCGAACAGCGCTGCCCCGCACTGTCGAACGCCGACGCAGCCGCATCGATGACCGCCTGCTCGGCGAGCGCCGACGAATCGACGATCATCGCGTTCTGGCCACCGGTCTCGGCGACGAGCACCGGCGCGCGCCCGTCGTCGTCGACACGCCCCGCAAGGCTTTGCTCGAGCGCGCGTGCGACGTCGTTCGACCCGGTGAAGAGGACTCCGTGCACGCGGGGGTCCGCGACGAGCGCCGCTCCGACCGTCTCGCCCCGCCCGGGCACGAACTGCAGCGCATCGGGCGGCACGCCTGCCGCGTGCAGGAGCCGCACGCATTCGGCGGCGATCAGAGGCGTCTGCTCGGCGGGCTTGGCGATCACGGCGTTGCCGGCAACGAGCGCCGCGGCGACCTGGCCGATGAAGATCGACGCCGGGAAGTTCCACGGGCTGATGCAGACCACGACCCCGACGCCGTCGACCTCGTTCGGCGCGCGCGGCCCACCTTCGGTCAGTGCCATTGAGCTGCCTTCGCCCAGCGGAGCGCACCGGCGCCGGCGGGCTTCGGTCGCGTAATAGCGCATGAAGTCAACCGCCTCGCGAAGCTCGCCGACAGCGTTCGCCCAGGTCTTGCCGGCCTCGTGCACGACGAGCGGGAGGAGCCGCTCGTACCCGGCCTCGATGCGCGCCGCAGCGTCGTCGAGGGCCTTCGCGCGCACGGCGACGGGCGTCGCCTGCCAGCGGGCAAAGCCCGCGGCTGCCCCTGCCAGCGCGTCGTCGACATCGCGCATCGACGCCTCGAAGACGCGCCCGACTTCGCGGCGTCGATTGGCCGGGTCGGTGGCGCGAAGCCCCTCGCCTGCCGTGCGCTCGACGCCGTTCACGATCGGTGCCGCGTGCCAGCGCACATCGTCGCGCATCGCGCAGGCGAGGCGCGCGAGCTCGCGCTCGTCGGAGAGATCGACTCCGCGCGAATTCAGGCGTTCGGTCCCGAAGAGGTCGCGCGGGAGCGCAATGCGCGGGTGCGAAGCGCCAAGCGTGCCCGACACCGATGCGCTGCGCTCGACCTCGGTCACGGGGTCGGCGACGAGTTCGTCGAGCGGCACCGACGGATCGGCGATGCGGTGCACGAACGACGTGTTGGCCCCGTTCTCGAGCAGTCGCCGCACGAGATAGGCGAGGAGCGTTTCGTGCGTGCCGACCGGCGCGTAGATGCGGCAAGGCCGCGCGAGCCCGCCGGCCGCCTTCGGCGCCACCACCTGCTCGTAAAGCGGCTCGCCCATGCCGTGCAGGCACTGGAATTCGTACTGCCCGGCGTAGAAGCTCGGCCCCGCCATCGCGTGGACGGCAGCGAGCGTGTGGGCGTTGTGCGTGGCGAACTGCGGATAGATCTCGGCCGGTGCGGCGAGGAGCTTGCGCGCGCAGGCGAGGTAGGCAACGTCCGTGTGGAGCTTGCGCGTGTAGACGGGATAGTCGGGCATGCCGTCGACCTGGGCGCGCTTGATCTCGCTGTCCCAGTACGCCCCCTTGACGAGACGCAGCATCACGCGACGGCGGCTTCGCCGCGCGAGGTCGATCACGAGGTCGATCACGAAAGGACAGCGCTTCTGGTAGGCCTGGACGACGAAGCCGATGCCGTTCCATCCCGAAAGCGCGGGCTCGAACACGAGCCGCTCGAGAAGATCGAGCGAGACCTCGAGACGATCGGCCTCTTCGGCGTCGATGTTGACCCCGATGTCGGCGCCGCGCGCGAGAAGTGCGAGTTGCAGCAGACGCGGGTAGAGCTCGTCCATGACGCGCCCGCGCTGCGAGCGCGCGTAGCGCGGGTGCAGCGCCGAGAGCTTGATCGAGATCCCGGCGCCGTCGTAGATGCCCCGCCCCTGCGATGCGCGTCCGATCGCCTCGATCGCCCGGTGGTAGGCCGCGTGGTAGCGCAAGGCGTCGACCTCCGTCAGCGCTGCTTCGCCGAGCATGTCGTACGAATGCCGGAAACCCTGCTCCTCGCGCCGGGCCGCATTGCGCAACGCCTCGTCGATCGATTCGCCGACGACGAACTGCTCGCCCATCAGGCGCATCGCGAGGTCGACTCCGCGCCTGACGATGGGCTCGCCGCTGCGGACGAGCAGGCGCGAGAGCGCGCTCGCGAGGCCGCGCTCGGTGTGCGTGGCGACGAGCTTGCCGGTGACGACGAGCCCCCAGGTTGCGGCGTTGACGAACAGCGACCGGCTCTGCCCGAGATGGGGCTCCCAGTCGGCGGGTCCGATCTTGTCGCGGATCAGCGCATCGCGGGTCGCACGGTCGGGAATGCGCAGGAGCGCTTCCGCGAGGCACATCAGCGCGACACCCTCCTGCGACGACAGCGCGAATTCCTGCAGCAGCCCCTGCACCAGCCCTTCGCGGCCGCCCGCGGGCCCGCGCTCGCGCAGCGCCTGCGCGAGCGAGCGTGCGAGCGCGTGCGCGTCGCCGGCCTCGGCGGGCGTCAGGCGCGCGCCGTCGACGAGATCGCGAACGCACTCGGACTCGGGTTTCCGGTACGCGTGACGCATCGCGTCGCGCAGCGAACCCGCGGAATTGACAGAAATGTGCGCTGCGTTCATCCTCGCCCCTCGCCCGGGCCGCGCGACGCCGCGGCCACCCGTCCCGACCGGGCACCCGTCGCACCCGATCTCCGCGAGTATTCCATGCGCGTGTTCGCGCCTACGACCATGTTTGCTTTCGCGTCCGCCATTCGTCTGACGGCTCCCCTGCTCGCGGTCACTGCGCTTGCCGCGTGCGGCAAGGCACCCCCCGCGGCGCCGCCGGTGCCGCCTCCCGTCGAAGTGACGGTCGTCACGCTGGCGCCGGCGACGGTGACGCTCGCGCGCGAACTTCCCGGCCGGACCAGCCCGTCGCTCATTGCCGAGATCAGGCCGCAGGCCAACGGCATCGTCAAGAAGAGGCTGTTCGACGAAGGAGGCCGCGTCAAGGCCGGCCAGGTGCTCTACCAGCTCGACGACGCGATCCCGCGTGCCAACGACGCGTCGGCGCGTGCCGCGCTGCTGCGCGCGCAGGCGACGCTCGAGAACGCGAGGCTCACGGCCGCGCGCTCGGCGGAACTGGTCAGGATCGACGCGGTGAGCAGGCAGGACAACGAGGCGTCGGTGGCTGCGCTGAAGCAGGCCGAGGCCGACCTCGCCTCGGCGAAGGCCAATGTCGAGACGAGTTCCGCGACGCTCGCCTATTCGCGGATCACGTCGCCGATTTCCGGTCGCATCGGCAGGTCGTCGGTCACCCAGGGTGCGCTCGTCACCGCCAACCAGGCAGCGGCGCTGGCAACGGTCCAGCAGCTCGACCCGATGTTCGTCGACGTCACGCAGTCGAGCGCTGAATGGCTCGAGCTGCGCAAGGAACTCGCATCGGGCAGGCTCGAGGCGGCCCGCGACGTCCCGGTGACCTTGTTCCTCGAGGACGGCAGCCGCTATCCGCAGCCAGGCAAGCTCGATTTCTCCGATGTCACCGTCGATCCCGCCACCGGGAGCTTCCTCGTCCGCATCGTGGTGCCGAATCCCGACGACGTGCTGCTGCCGGGGATGTACGTGCGCGCCGAGCTCGCCGGTGCGGTCCAGCAGAATGCGATCCTGGTGCCGCAGCAGGGGGTGGCCCGCGACCCGAAGGGCAACGCCTCGGTGATGGTGGTCGGCGCCGACAGCAAGGCCGAAGTGCGGCCGATCAAGGCTTTTCGCGCCATCGGCGACCGCTGGCTCGTCGAATCCGGGCTTGCCGCGGGCGACCGCGTGATCGTCGAGGGTCTGCAGAAGATCAGGCCCGGCGTGGCCGTGCACGCGGCCGAAGCGAAGGCGCAGCCCCCGGCTGCGCCCGCCCCCCGGTAGCCAGGTATCGCAGCGGCCATGGCGCGCTTCTTCATCGACCGCCCGATCTTCGCGTGGGTGATCGCCATCATCATCATGCTCGCGGGCGGGATCTCGATCATCCAGCTTCCGATCGCGCGCTATCCGACGATCGCGCCGCCGACCGTCAACATTTCCGCCATCTATCCCGGCGCGTCGGCGAGGACGGTCGAGGACGCGGTCACCCAGGTGATCGAACAGACGATGACGGGGCTCGATGGCCAGATCTACATGTCGTCGACCAGCGATTCCAACGGCAGCTCGCAGGTGACGATCACCTTCGCCAACGGCACCGATCCCGACATCGCGCAGGTGCAGGTACAGAACAAGCTGCAGCTCGCCATGCCGCTGCTGCCGCAGATCGTGCAGCAGCAGGGTGTCAGCGTCAACAAGGCGAGCACGGGCTTCCTGATGGTGCTGGGCTTCGTGTCGACCGACGGGAGCATGTCGCAGAACGACATCGCCGACTATATCGTCACCAACCTGCAGGATCCGATCAGCCGCACCGCCGGCGTCGGCAGCGTGCAGGTGTTCGGCGCGCGTTACGCAATGCGGATCTGGCTCGACCCCGACAAGCTCGACACCTACAGGCTCTCGGCGGCCGACGTCATCGCCGCGATCAGGGCCCAGAACCAGGAAGTCGCGGTGGGCCAGCTCGGTGGTACGCCCGCGGTGGCCGGACAGCAGCTCAACGCCACCATCACCTCGCAGGGACGCCTGACCTCACCCGGGGAGTTCAGGCGGATCGTCGTGCGCACGCAGCCCGACGGCTCGCTGCTGCGACTGTCCGACGTGGCGCGCGTCGAGATGGGAGCGCAGGACTACAGCGTCATCGCGCGCTACAACGGCCAGCCGGCGACCGGTGTCGCCGTGTCGCTCGCCACCAATGCCAACGCGCTCGCTACCGCCCAGCGCCTCGACGCGCTGATGAAGCAGCTCCAGCCGACGTTCCCGCCGAGCCTCAAGGTCATCGTGCCGTTCGATACGACGCCGTTCGTGCGCGCGTCGATCAGGGAGGTCGTGAAGACGCTGGCCGAGGCGATCATCCTGGTGTTCCTCGTGATGTACCTGTTCCTGCAGAATTTCCGTGCGACGCTGATTCCGACGATCGCGGTGCCGGTGGTGCTGCTCGGCACATTCGGCGTGCTGGCGGTGCTCGGCTACTCGATCAACATGCTGACGATGTTCGCGATGGTGCTGGCGATCGGCTTGCTCGTTGACGACGCGATCGTCGTCGTCGAGAACGTCGAGCGGGTGATGAGCGAGGAAGGCCTGACGCCACTCGAGGCGACGCGCAGGTCGATGGACCAGATCACCGGCGCGCTGGTCGGCATCGCGACGGTGCTCGCGGCGGTGTTCCTTCCGATGGCGTTCCTCGGCGGATCCACCGGCATCATCTACCGGCAGTTCTCCGCGACGATCGTGTCGGCGATGGCGCTGTCGGTCTTCGTTGCCATCGTGCTGACTCCGGCGTTGTGCGCGACGATGCTGAAGCGCATCGAGAAGGGCCATCACGCGTCCGAACGAGGCTTCTTCGGCTGGTTCAACCGAAAGTTCGACAACGGCTGCCTCGGCTACCAGGGCGCCGTGCGCGGCATCGTGACGCGGCGCGGCCGATTCATGCTGATCTTCGTGCTGCTGGCGGCGCTGATGGTGTGGGCATTCCTGCGGCTGCCCACGGCGTTCCTGCCGGACGAGGACCAGGGCATCCTGTTCGCCCAGGTTCAGGCGCCGGTGGGCGCGACGCAGGAGCGCACGCTCAAGGTCATGCATACGCTCGAGCAGCACTTCATGAACGACGAGAAGGGGGCCGTCGATTCGGTGTTCGCCGTGCAGGGATTCAGCTTCGCCGGGCTTGGCCAGAACACCGGCGTCGCGTTCGTGAGCCTCAAGGACTGGTCGCAGCGTGAAAGCGCGGACCTCGGGGTGAAGGCGATCGCGCGGCGCGCAATGATCGCCTTCAGCAGCATCAAGGATGCCTTCGTGTTCGCGTTCGCGCCACCGGCCGTGCCCGAGCTCGGCATCGCCGGGGGCTTCAACTTCTACCTGACCGACAACTCGGGACGCGGCCACGAAGCGCTGACCCAGGCGCGCAACCAGTTCCTCGCCGCGGCAGCGAAGGATCGGCTGCTCGCGAACGTGCGCCCGAACGGCCAGGAGGACACACCGCAATTGCGCGTCGACGTCGACACCGCGAAGGCCGGCGCGCTCGGACTGTCGATGGGCGACGTCAACTCCGTGCTGTCGGTGGCCTGGGGCGGCCAGTACATCGACGACTTCCTCGACCGCGGCCGCGTCAAGCGGGTGATCGTGCAGGCCGATGCAAGGTACCGGATGCTTCCTGGCGACTTCGATCGCTGGACGGTGCGCAACGGCGCCGGCGACATGGTGCCGTTCCGGGCGTTCGCGACGACGCACTGGGCGTACGGCTCGCCGAGGCTCGAGCGCTACAACGGCATCCCGGCGATGAACATCAACGGCGAGGCGGCGCCGGGCGTGAGCTCGGGCCAGGCGATGGCCGAGGTCGAGAAGCTCGTGGGTGAGCTGCCGCAGGGTTTCGGCATCGAGTGGACCGGCACCTCGTATCAGGAACGCCAGGCCGGCGCACAGACGCCGTTGCTCTACACGCTTTCGGTTCTCGTCGTGTTCCTCTGCCTCGCGGCGCTCTACGAGAGCTGGAGCATCCCGACGGCGGTGCTCCTCGTCGTCCCGCTCGGCATTCTCGGAACCTCGCTCGCGGCGATGCTTCGGGGGCTCGATCGCGACGTGTACTTCCAGGTTGCGATGCTCACCACGGTCGGCCTGTCGAGCAAGAACGCAATCCTCATCATCGAGTTCGCGAAGGCGAACCTCGAGCACGGGATGGAGCTGATCGAAGCGACCCTTGCCGCCGTGCGCGACCGCCTGCGCCCGATCCTGATGACATCGCTCGCCTTCGGACTGGGCGTGCTGCCTCTCGCGATCTCCAAGGGCGCAGGGTCGGGAGCCCAGCACGCGATCGGAACCGGCGTGCTCGGCGGGATGATCTTCGGCACCTTCCTCGGGATCTACTTCATCCCCCTGTTCTTCGTCGTCATCGAGGCGATCTTCATTCACCGCCCGTCTCGCGCCGCGCCCGATCCGGCCGCCGCCGCATCCCCCGGCAGCGCGCGTTCCGACGGGGAGGGCTGACGGCGATGGCGCGTCCCATCGCCCTCGCCGGTGCGGCGCTCGCGACGCTCGCCGCGCTTGCCGGGTGTGCGAGCCTCGCGCCGCCGGTGCCCGCACCCCGGCCCGGCGTGCCGAAGACGTTTGCGTCCTCGCAGACGCTTGCCGGCACCCATGGCCAAGCCCCGGCGAGCACCGGCGAAGTGACCGCAATCGACTGGCGCGACTTCTTCGTCGATCCGGCGCTGCAGGAGGTGATTGGCGCGGCGCTCGTCGACAATCGCGACCTTCGCGTCAGCGTGCTGAACGTCGAGCGGGCACGCGCTCAATACCGGATCCAGCGTGCGCAGCGCGTGCCGACGATCGGCGTGGGCGCGAGCGAATCGCGAATGGGCGGGGGAAGCCGCGCACCGCTCGCGCAGGACGGCTATACCGTCGCCCTCGGCCTCAGCAGCTTCGAGATCGACCTCTTCGGCCGCGTGCGCGACCTCTCGCGTGCGGCGCTCGAAAGCTATTTCGCGCTCGACGCGACGCGCCGTGCCGCCCGGCTCACGCTGATCGGCGAGGTCGCGAGCGCGTGGCTGACCCTCGGCGCCGATCACGAGCTCCTCGAGGTGTCGCGCGAGACCTTGACGAGCCAGGAAGCCTCCTACGAACTGATGCGCAGGCAGCACGAACTCGGCGCGGTGTCGGGTCTCGACCTCGCGCAGGCCGAAACGACGGTTGCGACGGCTCGTTCCGACGTCGCGAGCCTCACCGGCCAGGTTGCAGCCGACCGCGACGCGCTGGAGTTGCTGGTCGGCCGGCCCCTCGAGCCGCAATGGCTGCCGAATGCACTGGGCGCGGTGACGGTGCTCGCCGCGCCACCGGCGTCGCTGGCATCCGAAGTGCTGCTGCGCCGGCCCGACGTGATCGCGGCCGAGCACGATCTGCGATCGGCGAACGCGAACATCGGGGCGGCGCGGGCCGCGTTCTTTCCCTCGATCACGCTGACGACCCGCGCGGGGACGATCAGCAGCGAGCTGTCGGGACTGTTTCGCGGGGGATCGGGATTCTGGAGTTTCAGCCCCCAGCTCAACCTTCCGATCTTCGATTCCGGCGCGCTGCAGGGCAATCTCGATGTCGCGCGCGCGAACGAGAATATCGCGCTCGCCCAGTACGAGAAGGCAGTCCAGTCGGGATTTCGCGAGGTGGCCGATGCACTCGCGCTCGAGCAGACGCTGGCCCGGCAGCAGCGCGCGCAACGGGAGCTGGTCGATGCCGCGACGCGCGCGCATCGGCTCTCGCTCGAGCGCTACAAGGCCGGGCGCGACAGTTACGTCACGCTGCTGGTGGCTCAGCGCACGCAGTATGCGGCGCAGCAATCGCTGGTCCGGACGCGGCTCGCCGCAGAGAGCAACCGGGTTGCGCTCTACACGGCGCTTGGCGGCGACTGGCGCGAACAGCCGCCCTGAGGTCACGCCGGCGTGGGCGAGGCCCGCGCGCATTCACCGGTGCGTACGTCGCCGACGGCACCGCGCGTTTCCTTTCGCGGGTGCGCCGGCGTACCATCGGGCGGTCGCCCGAATCGTCTCCGAACCCCGAACATTCCCCCTGGAGCGAAGACATGCCCGACCCCGGCCAACCCGGAACCGACCCCTCGTCGGCTCGCGCCGCCGCCCCGGCGGGTGCCGCCGGCGCCTACGCCGCCGTCGCGCAACACAGCCGCGGCTGGCCGATCGCGTGGGGGGTGATCCTCATCGTCTGCGGCATTCTCGCGGTGCTGATGCCCGAGGTTGCGGCGCTCGCCACGGCGGTGGTGTTTGCGTGGCTCCTGATCATCGGCGGGATCGGCGAGATCGCATACGCGGTGCACACGCGCGGGCACGCAGGATTGGGCTGGAAGCTCGCCTCCGGCATCCTGACGCTCGTGCTCGGCATCGCGATCCTCGTGCTGCCGCTCGCCGGTGTCGCATCGCTCGCGCTGCTCGTCGGCGCGTTCCTGTTCGTCGGCGGCATCTCCCGAGCGATGCTCGCGTGGCGAATGAGGCCGCTGCGCGGCTGGGGCTGGGTCCTCTTCGACGGTCTGCTGTCGATCGTCATTGCGGTCCTGATCGCGGCCGGCTGGCCGCAAAGCTCGCTTGCCTTCATCGGCCTTCTCACCGGCTTCACGCTGATCATCACCGGCGTCTGGCGCCTGATGCTGCACCCGCCGGCGCAGGCGTCGTGAGCGACGGGCCGCGCCGGCCGGGCGCGCTCGGCGTGCACTCGCTCGATCACTTCGCGCTCGGCGTCCCGGACGCGGCGGCCGCGCTGCGCTTCTATCGCGCGTTCGGCCTCGACGCGCGGATGACCGACGACCGAATCGATCTCCACACGTTCGGCAATCCGCAGCGCTGGGCCACCCTGCATGCCGATTCGAAGCCCAAACGGCTCGAGTATCTTTGCTACGATGCCTATGAGGACGACTTCGACGCACTCGCGGTGAAGCTGCGCCGCCATGGGACCTGCGCGCCGCACGTTCGCTCGGACGGAAGCGGCGTGTGGGTCACCGATCCCGACGGGATGCCGATCCAGGTCGTCGCGGGTGCGAGGCGCGGTCCGGCGGAGAAGCGTCCGCCGGTTTCGCCCGACGCTCCGCCACCCGGGTCCGGCGCGGCGCCGGGGCGAAGTGCCGCACCCCGCGTGCGCCCGCGCAGGCTCTCGCACGTACTCCTGTTCACGCCCGACGTCGCCCGCCAGGTCGAGTTCTGCTCGAGCGTGCTGGGGCTGCGCCTGTCCGATCGTGCGGGCGACGTGATCGCGTTCATGCACGCCCCGCACGGCAGCGATCACCACGTGGTCGCGTTCGCGAAATCCGATGCTGCGGGGCTTCATCATTCGAGTTGGGAGGTCGCCAGCATCGACGAGATCGGCCTCGGCGCCGAGCGCATGCGAAGCGAAGGCTATGCCCATGGATGGGGCATCGGGCGCCACGTGCTCGGCTCGAACTACTTCCATTACGTGCAGGACCCGTGGGGAAGCTGGGCCGAGTATTCGTACGATATCGACTTCGTGCCTGCCGGCATCGACTGGGCGGGAGGCGATCATCCGGTCGAGGATTCCTTCTACGTCTGGGGACCCGCGGTCCCCGACGACTTCATCGTCAACCGCGAAGCTCCGCGAACGTAGCCCGCATCGCGGGTGATCGGGCCGGTCGCGCAGCGCGCCCGGCCCGCGCGGTTGCCGCGCCGGCGCCGTGCGTTCCGGTGCGACCCGCGTGGCCACGACATTGCCGGTTACAGATTGGCCGTAACGTCTCCTGCATCCGATCCGTTATCGGGCTATCGCCACGCTCGAGGAGCAAACGATGAAAGCCCTGTTCTCCATCGGCCTTGCCGGATTCATGCTCGGAGGCTGCGCCGTGGTCCCGGTCGCACGCCCCGTTGCTTACGTCGCACCACGACCCATTGTCGTCGCTCCCGCCGTGGTGGCGCCGGTCGTGGTCGTGCGCCCGCACGGGTGGTGGTGGCGCTCCTGGTGATCGCGCGCCGGCGACGCATCATGCCATTGGCGCCCGCCGGCCGGTCTTGCTCGTGTATCCTTGCCGTCGACCGGTCGCGACCCGGCGAGCCCGCCCGTTCCTTCGATAGCCGGGCGTCGCCGCAGCGGGCGATGCCCGCGGTCGGGAACCGGGTGTGCGCGCGACGGTCAAGGCTTCGATGGTCCACCCCAGATCGATCTCCGTGAGCGGCCGAGTGGCCGCCGCCGCCGCGCTGTGGTGCGCGACCGTTGCCGCGGCGTTTGCCGACGGCGCGGCGGGCGATCCGGAAGCGGTCTGGCACACGTGGAACTTCACGCCGTTCATCAGCGTGATGACGGTGCTCGTGCTGTGGATCTACCTGCGCGGGCGCAGCAAGGCGGGCATCGGACAGCAGGTGCTGTTCGTTGCCGGCACCGCGATCATGTTTCTCGCGCTGCAGTCACCGCTCGACGGGCTCGCCGATGTCGCGTTCGCTGCGCATCAGGTCCAGCACATCGCGATCCATGCGTTCGGGCCGATGCTGATCGCCTTGTCGGCGCCGGCAGGCGCGCTCCTCGCGGGGATGCCCGCGTGGCTCCTTCGCGGCATTTACGTGCCGATCGCACAGGCCGGTCCGGTGCGCAGCCTGTTCTCGTTTCTCAGCCGCCCGGTCGTCGCGTCGGTGCATTTCAGCGTGGCGCTCGTGTTCTGGCTGCTCCCATCGATCCAGGCGCGCGCGCTCGGCGACTCGGCGTTCCACGACCTGATGCACTTCTCGATGATGGCCGCAGGACTCTTCTTCTGGTTCAGCATGTTCGACCCGCGCTCGCCTCCGACCGGGAGCCGCTACAGCGTGCGCGTCTTTGCGCTGCTGGGCTCGCTCCTCGTCAACGTCGGGTTCGGCGCCTGGCTCGCGATGAAGTCGACGATCATGTGGCCGGCCTACGGCACGGGCCTGCGCCTCGGGATGACGCCGCTCTACGACGAGCGGCTCGGGGGAACGATCCAGTACGTGCCGGGCAACATGATGATGGCGGTCGGCGTCATCATCGTGATCGCCCTGTGGTATCGCCGCGAACGGCGCACGGAGGGCTGGCAACGGCAGGCCGTCCAGCGTCAAACCCCGCCGGGCGTCGATGCCTCCGTCGTCCTGAGGCAGCGCAACCGGCGCGTCGTCGCGTCGCTGCTCGCCGTCGGCGCATTCATGTTCACCGCGGCGATCGTCGTCGGCTTCCTCGACCACATGCGGGTGCATTGACGCCCGACGAGGCGCGCGCCGTTCAGGCCGTCTTCTGCTCGGCGAGGCCGAGGTCGGCGGCCATCTGCCTTCGCAGCACGAACTTCTGGATCTTGCCGGTCACCGTCATCGGGAAGCCGTCGACGAAGCGCACGTAGCGCGGGACCTTGTAGTGCGCGATCTGGCCGCGGCAGAACTCGCGGATCTCCTCGGCATCGGCCTCGACGCCCGGGCGCAGCACGACGCATGCACAGAGCTCCTCGCCGAACTTCGGGTCGGGCACGCCGACGCACTGTACGTCGCGGACTTTTGGGTGGCGGTAGAGAAACTCCTCGACCTCGCGCGGATAGATGTTCTCGCCGCCGCGGATCACCATGTCCTTCGAGCGGCCGACGATGTTGCAGTAGCCCTCGTCGTCGATCGTCGCGAGGTCGCCGGTGTGCATCCAGCGCGCGGCATCGACCGCCTCGGCGGTTCGCTCGGGGTCGTTCCAGTAGCCGAGCATCACCGAGTAGCCGCGAGTCAGCAGCTCGCCCGTCTCGCCGCGCGCGACGACCCTGCCCTTCTCGTCGACGATCTTCACTTCGAGGTGCGGCTGGACGCGCCCGACCGTCGACACACGGCGGCCGACCGGATCGTCGACCGAGCTCTGGAAGGAGACCGGGGACGTCTCGGTCATGCCGTAGGCGATGGTCACCTCGCGCATGTGCATGCGGTCGACGACGCGCTTCATCACCTCGACCGGGCACGGCGACCCGGCCATGATCCCGGTGCGCAGCGTCGACAGGTCGAAGCGGTCGAATTCGGGATCGTCGAGCGCGGCGATGAACATCGTCGGCACGCCGTGGAGCGCCGTACAGCGCTCGGCCTCGACCGTCTCGAGGACGGCCCTCGCGTCGAACCCTTCGCCGGGGAAGATCATCGCTGCGCCGTGGGTGACGCAGGCAAGGTTGCCGAGCACCATCCCGAAGCAGTGATAGAGCGGAACCGGGATGCACAGCCGGTCGCGCTCGGTGAAGCGCATGGCCTCGCCGATGAAGAAGCCGTTGTTGAGGATGTTGTGGTGGGTGAGCGTAGCACCCTTCGGCACACCGGTCGTACCCGAGGTGAACTGGATGTTGATCGCCTCGTCGAACTGGAGCGCGTCGCCGATGCGCGCGAGCGAGGCGATTGCTTCAGCGCTCGCCGGGGCGGTCAGGTCGTCGAAGTTGAGCATCCCGGCGGTCTTCGCCGGGCCGAGGCGGACCACGAACTCGAGTTCGGGCAGCGCAGCCGCACGCAGCCTTCCCGGCGGCGATGCCTCGACCTCGGGCGCGACCTCGCGCAGGATCGCGAGGTAGTCGCTCGACTTGAAGCTCGGCGCCAGGATGAGCGCGCGGCAACCGACCTTCTTCAGCGCGTACTCGAGTTCGGTGCGCCGGTAAGCCGGGTTGATGTTGACGAGGACGAGCCCGGCCTTCGCGGTCGCGAACTGCGTCAGCACCCATTCGGCGCAGTTCTGCGACCAGATGCCGATGCGGTCGCCCGGCACGAGCCCGAGCCCGAGCAGCGCGACCGCGAGGTCGTCGACGCGGCGGGCGAGTTCGCGCCACGACCAGCGCACGTCCTGATGGCGCACGATCAACGCGTCGCCGTCGGCGTGGTGCGCCGCGATGCGGTCGAAATGCGCGCCGATCGTCTCGCCAATGAGGGGTAGGTTCGCAGCACCCTGCACGTAGCTCGCGATCCGCGTCATCGCCCTGCCTCATCGTTTTCCCTGCGCATTGCCCCGCATGCGCATTGTCCCATTGGATGCTCCGGACGGGCAGCTTTGCAGGATTTACTCGCACATTCGGCTGGATCCACCGGATTTCGATGACTTTTCGATTGCCAGCCGCTGCGAATGGGGTTAGCCTCAACGGCCATTTGCCGCTCGGAGGTCGATACCATGGCGATCTGGAAGGACAACACCGCAACGCGCCCCGCCCCCATTGCGCCGCCGGCACCCGAAGCGAAGGAGCCGTTGCGCTTCGACGCCGCGCCCAAACCGGAACCGCCGGTCAATCAACCGCCGCTTCGCAGCGACGCGCCGCCACGCCATGATGCCGGGCATGCGCGCAAGGAGTCGCTGATCGCCGCCGACATCACGATCGAAGGCAAGATCGAGGGCGGTGGCAGCGTGCGCATTGCGGGCCGCTTCAAGGGGGACGTCAACGTGCAGGGCGACCTCACGATCGAAGCGGGTGCGAAGCTCACCGGCAGCGTGCGCGCCGACCGGGTGACCATCGCCGGCGAGCTCGAAGGCAACATCGAGCAGGCGACCCTCGTCGACCTTCTGCAGACCGCCGTCGTGGTCGGCGATCTCAAGGCGGGCTCGCTGACCGTCGCCGCCGGTGCGCGGCTGCGCGGTCAGGCCGAGTTCGGCTGGGACGAGACCAAGGGCGGCAAGGCGGGTGTGCGAAGCGCAGTCGGCATGGGGATGGGCAGCGCCGCATGAGCGGGCCGCGCGCGGCGGGTGCCGGTGCGACGCGCGCCTGCCCGCATTGCCGGGAGGTCATTCTCGAAAGCGCGACCGTGTGCCCGGCGTGCCGGCATTACCTGCGCTTCGGTGCCGACACCGACACTCCGCCGGTCGCCGCGATCACCCCGCTCACCATCGAAGGCAGCATCCGGCATCCGCCCGGGGGTGACCCCTGGGAGTACACGGTGGTGGTGACGATCCGCAACGACCGCGGCGAGGAAATCGCGCGCAAGCTGATCGGCGTCGGGGCCATGCACCCCAACGAGCAATGCAGCTTCACGCTGTCGGTCGAGACCGAAACGGTCACGGCGAAGCGCCCGGCGCGCGGGGTGGTGCGCCACTGACCGGCAGTGGCGCCGCGGCAACCTCCGCGCGCCTGATGCACGCCGCGCGGTGCGCGGAAGTCTCGACCGGCTCGAGCGCCGGCACGTCCTCCCGGCACGCCGCGGTGACCCACGCGCAGCGCGGAGCGAACGGGCACCCGGCAAGCGCCTCGATCGGGCTCGGCACCTCGCCTTCGAGCGGAACCGCGCCGGTGCGCCGGCGCGGGTCGAGCGACGGGATCGCGGCGAGGAGCGCGCGCGTATACGGATGGGCAGGCCGCGCAAACAGGATCTCGACCGGCGCCTCCTCGACGATGCGTCCGAGGTACATCACCGCGACGGTGTCGCACATGTGCGCGACGACCGAAAGGTCATGGCTGATGAAGATGAACGCGAGGCCAAGCTCGCGCTGCAGCCGCAGCATCAGGTTGAGGACCTGCCCGCGCACCGACACGTCGAGGGCCGACACGGGCTCGTCGGCGACGACGAGCCGCGGTCCGAGGGCGAGCGCGCGCGCGACGCCGATGCGCTGGCGCTGCCCGCCGGAGAACTCGCTCGGATAACGGTCGATCGTCGAGGCATCGAGCCCGACCGTCCCGAGTAATTCCAGGACGCGCCTTGCCTGCTCGGTGCGCGAGCCGATTGCGTGCACGACGAGCGGCTCGCGCACGATCTCGCCGATCGTCATGCGCGGGTTGAGCGACGAGTACGGATCCTGGAACACCATCTGGATCTCGCGTCGCAGCCGCTGGAGCTCGTCGCCGCGTGCACGCGCGAGGTCGCGGCCTTCGAACATCACCGTGCCCCGCGTCGGCGTCTCGAGGCGCATCAGCGTGCGCCCCAGCGTCGACTTGCCGCAGCCCGATTCGCCGACGAGCCCGAGCGTGCGCTGGGGCGCAACGGCGAGGCTCACCCCGTCGACGGCCCTGATCGCGCCGACCGAGCGGCCCCAGACGCCGCCGCGCACCGGGTAGTGCTTGTAGACATTCTCGGCGACGAGGAGCGGCGCTTCGTCTGCGGCGGTCATGCGGAGTTCCCTGCAGGCGCGCCCGCGTCGAGCGGAAAGTGGCAGGCGACCGGATGATCACCTGCGGGCGGCAGCATCGGATCGACTTCGACGCAGCGCCGCGCGCGGGCCGCATCGAGCTCGCGTCGATGCGCGCAGCGCGCGGCGAAGCGGCAGCCCGCGGGCGGCGCGATGAGCGACGGGACGGTCCCCTCGATCGTCGCGAGCGGCGACTTGCGTGCGTGCCCCGGGCGCGGGAGGCTTGCAAGAAGACCCTTCGTGTACGGATGGCGCGGCCGCTCGAACACGTCGACGACGCTGCCGCGTTCGACGACCCTCCCTGCGTACATCACCGCCACCGCGTCGCACATCTCGGCGATCACCCCCATGTCGTGGGTGATGAAGAGGACCGCCGTCTCGCTCTCGCGCTGGAGCTCGCGGACGAGGTGCAGGATCTGCGCCTGCACGGTGACGTCGAGCGCGGTCGTGGGCTCGTCGGCGATCAAGAGGCGCGGCCGGCACAGCAGCGCCATGGCGATCATCACGCGCTGCTTCATGCCGCCTGACAACTCGTGCGGGTACTGGTCGAGGCGCGCGCCGGCGTCCGGGATGCCGACTGCCTTCAGCATTCCGGCCGAGCGCTCGCGCGCAGCGCCGCGCGCGAGGCCGAAGCGCAGCGCAAGCACCTCGCGCAACTGGTGCCCGATCGTGAACACCGGATTGAGCGCGGTCATCGGATCCTGGAAGACCATTGCGATGTCGCGCCCGCGGATCGCGGGGAGCGCCTCGCGCGGCATCGACAGGATGTCGGCGCCGTCGAAGCGGACCGCACCGCCGAGATAGCGGCCCGGAGGGCTCGGCACGAGCCGCAGGATCGACGACGCCGTGACGCTCTTGCCGCAGCCGGACTCGCCGACGAGGCCGAGCGTCTGGCTGCGCTCGACCGCGAGTGACACGCCGTCGACCGCGCGGACGAGCCCGGCCTCGGTTGCGAAGCCGACTTGCAGCGCGTCGATTTCGAGCAGGCTCACCGGGGTCTCGTGCTCAGCCGCCGTTCGTCACGGCGCGGCGGATGTGGTAATAGTCCTTGTCGATCTCGGGATCGACCGGATATGCCTTGCCGTCGCGCATGTCGCGCGCGAGCGCGTCCTTGCGCGCGGGATCGATCCAGTACACGAGCCAGTCGGAGAGCTGCTCGGTGCGCCTGGGCAGGTAGAAATCGGGAAAGCGCAGGTAATCCCAGTAGGCGATGCGGATGAACGGCGAACGCCAGAACGGGATGTAGAAGGCATCGTCTTGAACGATGTCGTCGATCCGGTGCATCGCCGCGATGCGGGCTGACGCATCGGGATCGCGCTCGTAGATGCGGATCAGCCCGTCCACCTCTTTCGTGCCGAACCCCCAGATGTCGTTGTTGTTGGTCGTCTTCTTGTACTCGGTGCCGAGGTACTGGCGGGGGTCGGGGTAGAAGCCGCTCGTGTAGCCGACGAGCGTCATCTCGTACTTTCGCTCGAGCGCCCGCTCGAACGCGGCGCCGGGCTCGAGCAGCCTGAGCTGCATGTCGACCCCCGCGCGCCGGAAATCCTGCTGGATCACCGTGAGGTGGCGCTCGAGTCCCTGGCTGCCGTAGATCACGCTGAAGCTCGCCTTGCCGCCGCGCTCGTCGACGAGGACGTCGGCAGTGTCGGAGCGCGTGAAGACGATGCCGTGCAGCGTATTCCAGAGCTGGCCGAAGAAGCCTTGCGGGCGCAGTTCGGCAGGACGGCGGTAGCCGGCGCGTGCGAGCTCCTCCTTCGCGAGCTCCGGATGGAAGCCGTACGACTTCAGCTTCGGATCCGCAAAGGGCGTTCCCTCGAAGAACGACACCGCGCGGAAGTACTCGTCGAACATCAGGTTGCGGTTGATGCGGTCGAAATTGAACAGGTACTGCATCGCCTTCCTGAAGTGCAGGTTCGCGAAAATCGGCGCCTCGAGGTTCATGTGCAGGCCGAACACACCCGACGGCGTGTCGACCATCACGCGCGCGCGCCGCAGCCAGCCGTTGTTGACCGCGGGGAAGTCGTAGTCCTCGTGCCAGGCGCGCGCAGACCCTTCGGTGATGAGGTCGAGCTCGCCGCGGCGCAGGTAGTCGAGGCCGCGCCCCTCGGGGATCACTCGCAGCACGATGCGATCGAAGTTGTACTGGCCGATGAAATAGCGGCGACCCTCGCCCCACCAGTTCGGCACGCGCTCGAAGGTCACCGATTCGCCGCGCACGACGCTGCGGATCACGTAGGGCCCGACGGTCACCTGGAACTGGTTGTTCGTTCGCTGCACCCAGTCGGCGTCGAGCTTCGTCGCGTGCGCGGGAGTCGGCCACAGACCGGCGAAGTCGTACAGCGGCCGCCAGCTCCAGCGCGTACCGACGATGCGCAGCGTATGGTCGTCGATGCGGTCGACCGACTGGTAGTACTGCTTCGCGTAGGTGTTGTAGAACGGGTCGACGATATGCGGCGAGCGCATCATCTGCCAGGTGAAGACGTAGTCGTCGGCCGTCACCGGGTGACCGTCGCTGAAGCGCGCGGCGGGATCGAGCTTGAAGTAGATGGTTCGCTGGTCCTCCTGCACCGACCAGTGCGTCGCCATCATCGGAATGTAGTGGTCGGTGACCGGGTGCCGCTGGACGAGTCCGAAATTGAAGGTGAAGAGGCGGTTCCAGCCAGCGAAGAAGTCGTTCGAGTTCGGCCCCATCAGCCTGAACGTGAGCGGATAGGCGCCGAGCTCGTAGCGCAGCGTCCCGCCGCGAATCGCCTGCGGCGAGCCGATCAGCGGCTCGTCGTCGTTGGTTTCCCAGCGCACGTCCGCGGGGAGCGCGGACGGAGCGGTGGACGCACCGGGGCCGGCAGCAGCCGTTGCGGGGTCATCGGGCACCGCCGCCCCGCCGGTTGCCGCGAGCGCGGCCCGGCGAAGCGGCGCGAGTGCGCCGGCAAGCGTTGCCGCGGCCGCGCCGAGCACGCGGCGGCGCTCATTCATAGCGCGCATACGGCTTGGGATCGAAGGCCTCGCGCACCGATTCGCCGATGAACACGACGAGGACCAGGGTGATCGTCAGCGCGCCGAACGGGGCGAGTGTCAGCCACAGCTTGTCGCGGTTCGACGCCTGGAGCGCCTGGCCGATCAGCTCGCCCCAGCTCGGCGTCGGCGCCGGCAGCCCGTAGCCGAGATAGTCGAGGCCGGTCAAGGCGAAGATCGCGCCGACGACCGCGAACGGGGTGAAGGTGACGAGCGGAGTGAGGCAGTTCGGCAGCAGGTGCCTGAACACGATCCTGAAGTGCGAGGCTCCGTAGGATTTCGCGGCGAGGCAGTACTCGCGTGTCTTCTCGCGGTACATCTCGGTGCGCATGAAGAAGGTGATGGCGATCCACTGGAACAGCGAGAGGATCGCGATCAGCAGCCAGAAGGTCGGCTGGAACAGCGCAGCGATCACGATCACCACGTAGAGGAAAGGCACGGCGATCAGCACCTCGATCAGGCGCTGGCTGACGAGGTCGAAGCGCCCGCCGAGATAGCCCTGAAGGCTGCCGACGATGGTGCCGATCACCTGCCCGGTCAGCACCAGGAACAGCGCGAAGAAGATCGAGATCCTGAAGCCGTAGAGGAGCCGCGCGGCGACATCGCGTCCCTGCGAATCGGTGCCGAGGTAGTGGCGGCGCCTGAGATCCGGCGCGTTCGGCGGCGACGTGCCGAGTCCCGCGAGCGACACCATCGCGCCCGTTCGTGCGAGATCGCCGAGCGTGCGCTTCGGGTGGCCCTTCCCCGCGGCGAGGAGCGTGTCGATCCGTCCACTCCGGATCGCCGCGGCGAGCTCGCCGAGCCCGTCGCGAAGGGCGAGCCATTCGGCGTCGTCGCGATGCCCGGCGTCGAGCGCCTGCTGGATGTCGTTCAGGATCTCGTTGGCCCAGAAGTCGCTCTGATACGGGTTCCACGGGATCGGCGGCATCACGACGTAGTCGTCGCGATCGGGATACTTCGCCGCGAGCGCGGCGAGGGCGGCCGGATCGGCGCCCGCGGCGCTATGCCCCCGCGCATAGAGGATGCGCTCGGTGCCCCACTCGCGCTGCAGCCGGTAGTAGTCGGCTTCGATGTCGGCGCTGTCCCACCCTGCCGGGGGCGCCTGGCCGAAGGTTCGCATCGGGTAGTACTGGAACGTCGGCAGGTACAGCGTGCCGCGGTACCAGACGGCGATCGCACGGCTCTCGGCGAGGTAAGGCGCGAACACCGCGAGCACCATCGCCGCGAGCAGGATGACGAGCGCGTAATAGCCCCGCCGGATGCGCCGGAAGCGCTGCAGGCGCCGGCGGGTGATCGGGTCGAGCCTCGGCCAGCGCATCGGCTACTCGAAGCGCACCCGTGGATCGACGAACGCCACCGCGAGGTCGGACGTCAGGTTGCCGAGCATCAGGATGACGCTCGAGATGACGATGAAGCCCAGCACGATCGGGAAGTCGCGCGTCTGGATCGCCTCGAAGGCAAGGAGGCCCACGCCCGGAATGTTGAACACGCGCTCGATCAGGAAGCTGCCGGTGAGGAAGATGCCGAGCAGGCTCCCCGCGGTGGTCGCCATCGGAATCAGCGAATTGCGCAGTGCGTGCACGAACACCGCCCGGCGCCAGCCGAGCCCCTTGGCGAGCGCGGTCTTCACGTAGTCGGCGCTCATGTTCTCGACGAGGCTGTTCTTCATCAGCATCGTCGTCACGGCGAACGAGCCGGCGAGATACGCAATGAGCGGCAGCACCGAGTGCCACGCGATGTCGCCGGCGCGCGCCCAGAAGCCCAGGTGGGCGGCACCCGCCGACTCGAAGCCGCCCAGCGGAAAGATCGACCATCGCACGGCGAGGAGGTTGCTCAGCACGGCCCCGAGCGCAAACCCCGGAATCGCGTATCCGATGAAGATCAGTATCGAGCTCACCGTGTCGACTCGCGTGCGGTGGCGCAGCGCTTTCAGCATACCGAGCGGAATGCAGATGCCGTAGGTGAAGATCGCCGTGATGATCCCGTAGTAAATCGACACCGGGAGCCGGTCCGCGATCACCTGGATCACCGGTGCGTTGTAGCGAAACGACGTGCCGAAGTCGAGGCGCAGGGTCTTCGCGAGCCATTCGCCGTAGGCCAGAGGCAACGGCTTGTCGAAACCATAGAAGCGGCGAAGCTGCGCGAGCTGGTCGTCGGGGATCGTGAGCTGGACCCGCCCTCCTCCCGAGCCCATTTCGCCCCTTCCTCCGCCGGCGAGCGACAGCCTGAGCTGGTCGATCGGCCCCCCGGGAACGAGCTGGCAGAGGAGGAAGCTGACGAAGGTGATGCCGATGAACGTCGGAATCATCAGCATGAGGCGGCGCACGACGTAATTGCGCAGCGCTTCGCCGCGCGACTTCATGCGCAACCTCGGGTCACGTGCGCGCCCCGGCCGGACCGGTGAGGGTCACCCGGGGGCGCACTGGGGGTGTCGGCGTCGGGCCCGGGCGCGGCATCCGCGCATGGTACCCGAAGCGCCCTCGGCACGGACGCTCAGCGCCTGATGAAGTCGATGACGACGCCTTCGATGCCGCGCTGCCGGTACTCGATCGACACGGTCTCGCCGTAGCGCATGCGCAGTTGGTCGAGCAGCGGCAGCGGATCGTGATCGTTGACGAAGCGCATCGTTTCACCCGGTTGCAGCGCGTCGAGCGCTCCGAAGATCGCCGCGTGGCGGAAGCGCCGCGCGACGCCGCGCGCATCGAATGGATAGATCTGGTCGGGGGAGAGGTGCAGATGGGGCGTGGAAGTCATACGCAGGATTCCCGAAGCGTCGTGAGGCGATGCACGCTCAATGTAGCACGGCTTCGGCGCGCATCCTTCCCCACCCGGCAAGGGCGTCCTTCCCGGCACGGGCGCGTCGTCGATGGAGTGTTTCCCCGGACGTCATCGTGGCCCACCTCGCCACCAAAGAGCGCGCACGCGTCGAATCACTGTTCGACCGCCTGCTCGGCCTGACGCAGGCCGGGCGCAGCGAATGGCGGCGGCGCTGAAACTCGAGCACGACCTCTGCTACATCGAGCGGCACTGCCTTGCGCTGGACGTTCGCATCGTGCTGGCAACCCTGCGCGTCGTGGTGCGCGCCGACGGGAAGAGCTGAGAGTGCCAATTCGGCAAGCGGATTGCTCGCCCCTTCTTGCGCATCGGCAGGACCCGCTTCGATCGGATCGTTTACGGTGTCTTGGGTGTCTTGTACGGAACTTCCTTCTGCAACGGCTTCCAGATCGTCTCGTAGCCGACGAATCCCTTCGCGTTCGGCGCCATCTGGCGCGTCGTATAGAAGGGCGTCTTGCCGTCGGGAACCTTGGTGATGGGCTTCTGCTCGCTCATGGTCACTCCACTCTCGTTTGCGACTGCAGCCTAGACCGGCCTCAACATCGACGGGTCGATGTCGGGCGCCGCGGCCGTCGACCCGCCGGCCTGCTTCTCTTCGTCGGTCGCCTCGCGCACCGTCACGACCTCGAGCCTGAAGACGACCTCTCTGCCGCACAGAGGATTGTTGCCATCGATCGTCAGCGTCGTGTCGCCCACCCGCGTCACGATGAAACTTCTCGTCTCGCCCCTGTCGTTCTCCATCAGGATCGAAACGCCGACCTGCCGGTATTCCTCGGGAACGTTCTGGAGTTCGTCGGTGAACACCAGAGACTCGTCCCGGGTGCCGAAGATCCGCTGGCCGTCGAGCGGGACTTCGATCACGTCGCCCGCACAGCGGCCTTCGAGCTCCCTGTGGACCGAAGGAGCGAGGATCTCGTTGTGACCGTGGACATAGCCGAGCGGAAATTCGACGCCGGTGAGAACCTGCCCGGACTTGCGGTCGGTGACGCGGTAGGTGAGCTCGACGAACTTGCCGTCGTGGATCGCTTCGCTCATGTCGAATGCCTGCCTGCCCCTCAGAAGATCGAGGCCGCGAAGATCCGGACCTCGCCATCCTCGTAGCCGAGGACGAGTCTGCCGAGCCATTCGCCGGGCTTCTTCGTGCTGCGCTGCCGGTAGAGCACGGTCACGTGTTCGCCGCGGCGGATGATGCCGAGATAGTCGGCGTCCTCGGACAGGTTGCGTGCGAGCTCGCTGTTCGCGAACTGGTGATTGACCACGACCTGGTTCATGGCGAGTGCCAGCGATCGCGCAAACCCCTTGACGAACTCTCCGTACTTGCCTTCGTTGGAATGCCTGAGGAGATCGCGCCACAGGGGATCAGCGACCGCGCGTATCTCCTCGTCGGTTCGTTCGACGATGTTCAAGGCGTCGGACGGCTACGCTGCTGCCTGGCGGCCCGCTTTCACCTCGTCGTCCGCCACCAGGTGATAGCACGGCGCCCGCTCCATCGTGTACTCGCCGCTTTCCGGGTCGCGGCGCGAGACGGTCAGCACGTGCCAGTTGTCGTCGTCGACCTTCATCGCGTCGCCCCGGTAGTAATAGCCGGGCCAGCGCGTCTCCTTGCGGAACAGCGTGTGCTGCGTGACGCATTCCGCTGCCCGGTGGCGGTGCTTCAGCTCCCATGCACGCAGGAGCTCGTGCAGGTCCTTCGCCGCAATGCTCTCGAGGTCCTCCTCCATGATCCTGAGCTTCATCAGGCAGATGTTGAGGAGCTTTTCGTTGGTCATGTAGCCGACGGTGTAGCCGCCGCAATATTCGTCCATCAGCTTCTGCAGGCGGTCGAGTCCCTGCTGCGGGTTGATGTAATGCGGGTTGACGGTGCCCGCGACGACTGCATTGCGGTAGATCCGGTAATGCTCGAGAGGCTTGTAGATCTCCTGCCGGCGCCGCTCGACCTGTGCATCGGAAACCTTGATGCCTTCGGCCTTGCCGTCGTCGATGTACTTGCAGGCGGCCTTCGCCGCGAGCCGGCCCTCGGTGAACGACCCCGACGAGAACGCGTGCGGCGTGCCGCCGACGGCGTCGCCCGCGCCGAAGAGGCCCTCGACGGTCGTCATGCGGTTGTAGCCCCAGAAGTAGTCGGGCGGTGAGACGTCCTCGGGACCCGAGCACCACGCCCCCGAGCACGTCGCGTGGGAGCCCATCACGTAAGGCTCGGACGTCGTGAGCTCGGGATTCTCCTTCCTTGGATCGACGTCGGTGGCGGCCCACAGCACCGCCTGGCCCACCGTCATGCCTAGGAAGTTCTCCCAGCCGACCTCTTCGAGGTGCGGATCCTGGAACGCCTGCATCGTGACCATGTGGATGGGACCGCGGCCGGCGGCCACTTCGCTGATGATGCAATGGTTACGCAGGCAGGTCGGGATCGGCCGGTGAGTCAGGTGCGAGGCCTCCGGATCGAGATACTCCTTGCCGACCATCTTCTGCAGCGCCGGGAACCACTTGGATTCGTACTCTTCGCCCTGTGCGTTCTGCGTGTACGTCTTGAGGTGCAGGAAGTACGCTCCGACCGGACCGTAGCCGTCCTTGAAGCGCGCCAGCACGATCCGGTTCTCCATCTGCGTCATCTTGGCGCCGGCGTTGATCATCAGTCCGTAGGCGGACGCCGACGACCACGGCGCGTACCAGGTGCGGCCTGCGCCCTCGCCTGTCGATCGCGGCTTGAAGATGTTCGATGCGCCGCCCGCGCCGCAGATTACGGTCTTCGACTTGAAGACGTGGTAGTTTCCGGTGCGGACGTTGAAGCCGACGGCTCCGGCGACGCGGTTCGGCTTCGCCTCGTCCATCAGGAGGTGCGTCACGCAGATGCGGTTGAACACCTTGTCGGCGGACTTCTTCGCAGCCTCGGCGACGATCGGCTTGTACGACTCGCCGTGGATCATGATCTGCCACCGCCCCTCACGAAGATAGCGCCCGGTCTTCGGGTTCTTCATGATGGGCAGGCCCCACTCCTCGAACTGGTGCACCGTCGAATCGACGTGGCGCGCCATATCGAAGAGCAGGTCTTCGCGCACCAGCCCCATCAGGTCGATGCGGGCGTAGCGGACGTGATCCTCGGGGTTGTTCTCGCCCCAGCGGGTGCCCATGTAGCAATTGATCGCGTACAGACCCTGCGCGACGGCGCCGCTGCGGTCGATGTTGGCCTTCTCGGCGATGACGATCTTCTTGTTCTGCCCCCAGAACCTCGCTTCCCACGCGGCCCCGGTGCCGCCGAGGCCCGCGCCGACGACGAGGATGTCGATGCCGTCTTCGATGATCGTGTGGTAGGCCATGTCAGTAGTAGACGCCTTTCTCCAGCCTGAGGCCGGCATCCTTCAGCGTGCGCAGCCCGCCGTCGTCGAGGCGGATGTATTTCGGCTCGTTGTACAGGAGCTGGCCGTCGCGCATGTCCTTGCTGGGCGCCGGTACGTCGGCGAGCTTCGGAATCGCCGTTCCCCACGGCTTCGTGGTGATCGGCGACAGGAAATTCTTCTCGGTGCCGTCGCGGAACTTGATCCTCCACGCGATCGTGCCTTTGCGCTCGTCGCGGTCGACGCGGACGCTGTGGCCGAGCGGCGCGAAATCGGCGTACCCGCGCACGTCGATTGCGTGCTGGGGGCAGGCTTTCACGCACGAGTAGCACTCCCAGCACATGTTCGGCTCGATGTTGTAGGCCCGGCGATAGGTCGGGTCGATGTGCATGATGTCCGAGGGACAGATGTCGACGCAGTGTCCGCATCCGTCGCACCTCGTCATGTAGACGAAGGTAGGCATGAGTCCGCTCCTTGGGCTGTTTCTGGCGAGCTGCTTGCGGTGTTCCTAGTAGTGGCGGGGGGCCTCGCGCTTGATGCCGAGCCCCATGTCCATCGGCGCGTTCTGCAGCAGCTCCATCGAATGGCGCTTCTGCTGCTCGGGATCGTCGCGCGTCTGTGTCGGCAGGTTCGCGGCGGTGCCGTTGGCCCTCGAGACGCGCTTCTCGTAGGCCGCCGCCGGTTTGAAGAACATATGCGCGAACTTCGACCACGGCACTCCACCGAAGAGCACGATCGTCGCGATGATGTAGAGCCAGAAGAGCAGGCCTGCGCTGCCTCCAGCCGCCGCCCAGATGACCCCGAGCGTTACGCTCACGACGAGCGACAGCACGAACAGGTCGGCCTTCACGAGGCGGAACGGCGTGTGGCCCTCCGCCGAGACGTCGACGCGGATGAAGAACCAGAACCAGTAGCCGCCGACCAGCACCAGTATCGCGCCGATCCACCACAGCGTCGGCCAGACCGCCGGCGTCACGGTCGCGCCGGCCGGGTAGGCGAACACCATCACCGCCGTGGCAACGAGGTAGATGACGAACCCGTACATGCCGAGCAGGTGCGCAACTCGGCGCTTCGGGTTGCAGAACTCGCCGGACGCGAGCACGTCGACGAGCACCGTCTGCGCGGCGATCGAGACCCGCTCGCCACCGTGCACCTCGCGGCCCCTGCCCTGTGACTTGCGCATGTTGGCGAAGAAATACTTCGCGCTACCCTTGTGGACCGTGTCGAAGAGCGTCCCGATCACCACGGCGAGCGCCATCACGACGAGGAACCACTGCAGGAAACCGGCAGGCAGCGACGCGCCTGCGACGGCGAACGGATTGACGCTTGGCATGGAAATTCCCTCCTCCCGCGCGCTATTCTATGCGGGCGCGGGACCGGCCGACGGAAAATCTTGCTATGCGGTCATACAGCGCGTTAATGGCGCTGCGAAGGGAAGTGGCGCGCCCGGCAGGATTCGAACCCACGACCCCCTGGTTCGTAGCCAGGTACTCTATCCAACTGAGCTACGGGCGCGAGCGGCGGAGTATAGCAAAGGAGCTCAGTCGGGGTCGCGCCGGTCGCGCCGGATCGACACGGCTTTCGCCGCCCAGGCGATGCCGACCCACACCGCGACGAATGCGAGCGGCCACGCGAGGACGCGCGGCCACCACGCCGCGACGGCGCCGATCAGGATCGCGACCACCGCCATGATGACGAGGAGCCTGCCCTCGGCCGGTCCCAGGGCGCGGCGGTCGGTCAATGCCGCACTGAGCGCGCTGCCGACGCTGAACGCACCGGCCGCCGCGCGCCCGGCACTGCCGGAGCTCGCGCGCCGCGCCGGATTTGCCTCGATGCCCGGACCGTAGCCGGAGGAGCTCGTGCGCACGCGGTTCTTCGGCGTCAGCACGATCTCGGTCGAGTGCTCGAGATCGGCTTCGAATTGCGCCGCGAGCTGCTCCGAGAACGCATCATCCTCGATTGCGACGTCGAGCTCGTAGTTCGACCGCCAGCTCACGAAGTTGAGGTTGGTCGAGCCCACCCGCGACCAGTGCCGGTCGGTGACCGCAGTCTTCGCGTGGAGCATCGTGCCGTTCCATTCGAACACGCGCACGCCGCCTTCGAGGAGTGGCCGGTACTGTGCGCGCGACAGCGGCGTGAGCGCCGGAATGTCGCTCGCCCCTGGGACGAGAAGACGCACGTCGACGCCGTCGCGCGCCGCTGCGCACAATGCGTGAACGTACGGCGCCGTTGCGACGAAGTAGGCGTCGGTCAACCACAGCTCGCGGCGCGCGATCGACGCGACGACGAGGTCGGTCCGGAACGTCCCGGCCTCGTCGGGCTCGTTCGCGATCACATGCAGGTGGATCTCGCCCATGCGCTCGTGCGACGCGTCGCCGCCGGCCAACCCGGGAGCGAGCGGCGGCCCGCAGGTCGCGGCAACACGCGCGAACGCGCGCGCGACGGCCGCAACCGCCGGTCCGCGAATCTCGATGCCGGTATCGCGCCATGGCTCGAGATGACGCGCCGGGTCGCCGAGCCAGCGCTTGCTGATGCAGAGGCCGCTCACGTAAGCGACCTCGCCATCGACGACGATCGTCTTGCGGTGATCGCGCGAGACCCAGGCGAGCGGACTCGCGAGCTGCGGCGGATTGAACACGCGCACGTCCACACCCGCGCCACGTGCGTCGCGCCAGAGTCCGAGCTGACGCCAGCAGCCGAGCCAGTCGACCACGACCGTCACGGCGATTCCCCCGGTGGCGCGCGCGGCGAGGAGTGCCGCGAACTCGCGGCCCACGGCGTCGTCGTCGACGATGTAGCTCTCGAACAGGATCGAGCGCCTCGCTGCGGCGATCGCGTCGCGCCACGCCGGGTAGTTCTCGGCGGCGTCGCGCAGCAGCCTGACGGCGTTGCCTTCGTAGGCGGGCTCACCGGCAGCGCGGCTGAACGCGCGCTCGGCGACATCCCGGAGCGGAAGCGAGGTGCGCGGCACGACTGGCTCGCTAGGCCGGTGCGCGGTCCGGACGGTCGCGGCGCGGCGCCACGGGCTCAGCTCGCGGCCGACTCGCTCTCCAGCATGCCGAGTTGCCAGACATCCTTCCGGCCCTGATGCATGAGCGGCATGATCGCGAGGCGCCCGGTCGGGCCGATGCTCTTCGCGAGGAAGCGCATCTCTGCGAACTGTGCGCGCGTCGTCTCATCGATTTTCGGATCGAAACCGTTTTCCCGCATCATCAGCAGTCCCTTGGCACGCAGCGCGAGCTCGGTGTGCAGCCGAAGGTAGCACAGGATGTCCGCCACTACGGGGCCCTTGAAGCGCTCCCTCAGCGAGCCGAGGTAGCGCCCGGCAGGCGATTGGCTGAAGCCTCCCGAGGTGATCGATTCGAGCATCTGCGTATCGGCGTCGAAGCCGTGCCCGAGCCAGTTTGCCACCGCGCGCTCGCTGCGGTCGAAGGCAATGAACAGCATTCCCGGTACGACCACCATCACCGCCAGTGTCGAGACGAGCGGCGACACGAAGCTGTGGTTGTACGCGGCATGCGGCAGGACGGCGAGCAGATATCCTGGAGCGAACGCGGCGAGGCCGGCCTGCGGCCAGCGTTCGAGAACCGCGATCCCCACCACCGCGAGCATCGCCGTGCAGCCGCCGTGCATGATCGCCGTGCCGAAGCCGCGCACGATCCACAGGCCGACACCGGCGTCAGGAACGAGGCGCTGGTAGGCGATGTTCTCGACGATCGCGAAGCCCGCGCCGACGGCGAAGCCGAGAATCGCGGCATCGACGAGGAAGCCGACGCGGTTCATCCGCACCAGCGCCACGACGACGAGGCCCTTGGCGAATTCCTCGACGAGTGGGCCGACGTAGCGCGAGTACGTGACGAAATCGAGCCCCGTCCAGCCGATCAGGGCCCCGTTGACCTCGTAGCACACTCCCGCAGCGGCGAAGCCCGCCACGATGACGGCAATGACGATCCTCGCCGCGACGAGGCCGTAGCTGTCGAGCCAGAACAGCGCGGCGAGAAAGCCCAGCACCGGCAGCAGGCCGATCAGGACGTGCAGAGCCGCTGCTGCATAGCCCATGGATACCGGCTCAATCCGATCGGAACGCGGTCAGAGCACCTTGAGCGACAACATCCACTCGTCTCCGTGCCTGCGCGAGCCCTCGAAGCCGATCGCGTAGCCGGCGGAAAGCGTCATGTCGTAGCGGTGCATCACGTGGAAGCGCAGGTCGACCTGCGCGCCGATGTCGCCGTATCCCTTGCGAAGCTGCCGGTTGCCGGGATCGGTCCACAGGCCGGTCGCGAACACCGCAGGACGAAGCCAGTTGAGATAGAAACCCGGCGTGCCGACCGACTCGAACACGTGCGGCGGTAGATCGAGCTCGCCCAGTTCGCGCAGGAAGCTCTGTCCGGCGATCTCGTCGATGCCGAAACCCGGGAGCGAATCGTAGTCGCGATAGCGCTTGACTTCGCCGTTGTCGACGTAGTTGTTGCCAAAACCGCCAAAGTAGTAGCTCGCGACCGGGCTGTTCCGGTCGCCGTTTCCGGCACCTCCGGCGCTGCGCAGCCAGATCGACGCGTGCGCCAGCGGCAGCGCGAAGCCGTAGTCGAAGTTGCCGCGGACCTGGGTCGTCGTCCCGGTCTCGATGTGGCTCGCCTTCACCACCGCATCCCACTTGATGCCCTTCTCGTCGTCGACCGCGCCGAGCGACCGGCGCAGGTAGGTGTAGTGGAGCCCAATCTGCGCGGTCGCGAGGCGCGTGAATCCGGTGCCGACATTCTGCGCATTGGGCAGCGTGTCGATGTGGTCGAACCAAGCGACGTCGTAGCTCAGCTTGAGCTCGCGCGGAAGGTCGTAGATCAGGAGATCGTCGTAGCCGAGCTTCGCGGCAAAGCCCTTGCGGCTCGTCTTGGTGGGCCCGAAGAGGTCGTAGAAGTCGGAGCGGTTCCACGCGAGGCTCGCGCGCCAGCCGAGATAGTCTCCGGAAATGTCGAAATGTGCGCGCTCGTCGCTCGACACGTTCCCGAATGGCGTGTAGGCGGCCGTGATGGCGACGTTGGCGAATGCGATCGGGTCGGCGAGATTGATCTTGTAGCCGAGCCCGACCGAGTTCTTGTAGCCCTGCACGGTCGGGAACGCATTCTCGACGCCGATCTGCTTCAGCGGCTCGTAGGTTCCCTTGGACGTGACGAGCTTGTCGTAGTCGACGGTGCCCGGCGGCGGCACCTGCCAGGTCTTGACGATCGGATACTTGTTCGCGACCTCGGTGCCGAGGAACGTGATTGCACTGACATCGGTGAGGGGCTTCGGATCGATCGTCACCGGAACGAAGCCCCCGCCGGTGTAATCGAGGACGATGAGGCGCCCATCCTTCAGGGGCACCGGCCGGAAGAATCCGGTTTCGGCGTTCGACACCGCATCGACCTTGCCGGTCGCGACCTCGTAGCGGAAGATGTTCGATACCCCGGTGTAGTAGCTGCTGCCGTAGAGGTAGCGGCCGTCGGGCGAGAACACGAAACCCTCGGGAATCGACTGCCCGAATTTGAACTCGGACATAGGCTTCACGTCACCCTTCTCGAGGCTCGCAAGGCTCCACACGCGCACGAACTGGTCGGCGTTGAGCTCGCTCATCGACGCCGAGAGCAGGTGCCCGTCCGGCGAGATGTCGAGGTCGTAGGGGACCGATTCGTAGGGGAAGGTGTGAATCACCTGCCACGCCGTGTACGGCGCGGGCACCCTGACGATCTGCGCGAGGCCATTCACGTGGCGCACGCCGATCAGCGCCTTGTCGACCGGATCGACGACGATGTCGCCGATCCTCGCGTCCTTGATCAGCGTGCGCTCCTCGCCGGTGTGGACGTCGACCGCCATCAGGTCGCGCAGATTCTGGTTGTCGTTGGTGAAGTAGAGGATGCCGCCGGCCGGGTCGTAGGCGAGCGAAGTCACCTTGTAGAGCATCGGACCCTTGAGGTCGGTGATGACCCGCGCCTGTCCGGTGCGCGTGTCGAGCGCGCCGATGTGGCTGACGACCCCCGGATAAACGAAGCCGGCGTAGAGGGTCGAGGTCCGGTCGTCGTAGTACATCCGCGAGATCGACCCCATCGGACGCCCGGCGAGCTTGGTGAACGGCGTGATCGGATGCTCGCGCACCTGCGCGAGGTTTTTATGCTGGAACGCGCGCTCGAAGCTGATCCAGTCCTGCCACGCCGTTTCGAGCGGCAGTCCGAACACCTGCTGGAAGCGATCAGCATAGTAGGCCTTGCTGCCGTCAGTGCGCTGGATCCACGCGACGACCTTCTCGGGCGAATAGGTGTACGCGAGATAGGTGAAGAACCGCGTCCCGTAGAGGTACGCGTCGGCGACGACCTGGAAGCTCGTCTGGACCCCTTGCGAATCGAGGCCCAGCGGGTCGTAGAATTTCGTGCCGTCGCGCACCATCGTGCGGAACATCATCTCGTCGTAGCCGCCCTGCACGCGCCCGATGCCTCCGTCCATCCATGTTTCCATGAACACCGCCCCGCCCTCGGCCCACCAGCGCGGCGATACCGTGCGGGGCGATGTCAGGTACGAGTAGAGCAGCGATTCCGGGTTCGAGCGCTCGACGGCGACCTTGCCGTGAAAGAACGCGCGCCATCGCCGATCTGCGGCAGAGGCCATGTCGCCTTGCACCACGTGCACCATCTCGTGGTTCATCAGCGTGTACATCCGCTCGACCGCCGGAAAGGTCTCGAAGGCGTGGGAAAGCGGAGCGATATCGACAATGATGCGGTCGGTGGGGATCGCTCCGGTCACCGCATAGCCATAGTCGGCAAGATCGGTCAGCAGGATCGTCGTCGGCTCGGACGGCACCCACCCGAAGGTCCTGCGCTGGAAGCTGAGCGAATTGGTGAACGTGCGCACCGTGTGCGGCACGAGGTACTGGAGCTGGTCGAAATAAACGAGGTCGAGGTCGGGCGTCTTCACGTAAGAAAGACCCAAGCCCTCCCCGAGCGCGGCGCACGGCAGCAGCGCGAATGTGAGCAGGCAAAGACCGCGGCGCATGTGCATGTTCCTGTCACCCCCCCTCGCGGGTGCCGGCAAGGATAGAGACAATCCGTACAAAAGAAAACCGCCGGCGGCTGCCGGCGGTTCTCATGATGCAGGACTACGAGAGGCGATTACTGCGCAACGGCTCCGTTGACCGCCCTGCCCGCCGACGCGTCCACTGCACGGCTGGTCGAGGCGTCGACCGCGTGACCCGCGGCGGCGTTCACCGCACGACCCGTCGAGGCGTCGACCGCGTGACCTGCGGCGGCGTTCACTGCACGACCCGTCGAGGCGTCGACCGCGTGACCTGCGGCGGCGTTCACTGCACGACCCGTCGAGGCGTCG
>JAFEDF010000183.1 GCA_018241785.1 Pseudomonadota bacterium
GAGGCACCCGCGCCAGCCGCACCCGCAGGCCGGCGTTCACGGACTTCAGGCTCTGCGCGAGGCCCCCGCGCCCGCCGCACCCGCAGGCCGGCGTTCACGGACTTCAGGCCTTGCGCGAGACACCCGCGCCCGCCGCACCCGCAGGCCGGCGTTCACGGACTCCAGGCCCTGTGCCGAACCCCCGCACCCGCCGCTCTCACAATAAGCTCGCCCCCGCCGCTCGCACCCGCCGCTCACGCCTCCGGCTCGCGCGAGCGCTGCGCGTTCTGCGTGCGGCCTTCGCGCGCCGCGCGCCGCTCGCGCAGGAAGGTCGTCGCGGCGGGGATCAGCGACACCACGACGATCGCCAGCACGATCAGCGACAGGTTGCCCTTCACCCACGGGATGTTGCCGAACAGGTATCCCGCGTACACGAGCAGTGCGATCCACAGGCAGCCGCCGATCACGTTGTACGACAGGAACCGGCGATACGACATGCCCGCGACCCCGGCGAGAAACGGCGCGAAGGTTCGGATGATCGGCACGAAACGGCCGATGATGATCGTCACGCCGCCATAGCGGTCGTAGAAGGCCTGTGTCCGCAGCAGGTGCTCGCGCTTCAGCCAGCGCGAACGCGGAGCGTCGAACACTTTCGGGCCGAGGTAGTGGCCGACACCGTAATTGACCGAGTCGCCCAGGACAGCGGCCACTGCGAGCAGCAGCACGAGCAGGTGGACGTCGAGTCCCGCGGCTGCGACCACCGTACCGGCGATGAACAGGATCGAGTCGCCGGGCAGGAACGGGAACACGACGAGCCCGGTCTCCGCGAAGATCACCGCGAAGAGGATCGCGTACAGCCACGGCCCGTAGGTGCCGGCGAGCGTGGCGACCGTCTGGTCGAGCGCGAGGAGCGAGTAGAGGAAGGTGGTCAGCACCGCGGGGGTCTGTCAGCCGGCCCACAGCGCGGCCTGGTGGCGCACGACGTCCGGAAGCGTGCCGCTCGCCGCGTACTGGCGGCGCAGCCATGCAGCGTCGTTGCCACCGTCGAGGAGCCGGTCGAGGGCCGCCAGCGCGTCGCTCGAGCCGAGCAGGCTCATGTGCGGCGCGAGCCGGTCGAAGGTCTCGCGCAGGTCGTCGGCGAGCGGGCGCGAGACGCCCGACGTCGCGTCGACCAGCGTGCCGGCGAAGCCGTGGCGGCAGGCCTGGAACCGGTTGTAGCTGTGCGTGAGGTAGACGTCCGCCGAGACGTCGGGCCGCGCTTCCCACAGCCAGCTCGCGAGGGCCTGCGCGAACGCGGCGATCTCGGCGGCGCGGTCGACGGTGAGCGGCGTATCGCAGACGCGCAATTCGACGGTGCCGTATTCGGGCTTGGGGCGGATGTCCCAGTAGAAATCCTTCATGCTGGCGACGATGCCGAGGCCGAACATGCGGTCGTAGTAGGTGTTGAACTCGCGCCACGACCGTACGAACGGCATGGTTCCGGACAGCGGGAACGCGTTCACCACCGACAGGCGCGACGAGTCGAACGCGGTGTCGACTCCCTGGTAGTAGGGGCTCGAGGCGGCGAGCGCGATGAAGTGCGGCACGTAGCGGACGAGTGCCAGCGTAAGGTACACGGCGTCGTCGGCGCTCGCGCAGCCGATGTGGACGTGCTGGCCGAACACGGTGAACTGCTTGGCGAGGAAGCCGTACTTCTCCGACACCGAGAGGAAGCGCTCGGTCGGGTAGATCTTGCGCTCGCTCCACTTCTGGAACGGGTGGGTGCCGCCACCGGAGATCGCGACGTTCATCTTGCGCGCGTGCCCCGCGAGGACGTCGCGCGTCGCACGAAGCTCGGCGAGGAGTTCGGGATAGCGGCGGTGGACCGAGGTGTTGATCTCGACCATGCTCTGCGTGATCTCGGGCTTCAGCTCGCCCGGCGGGGCGTCGCGCGTCGCCCGGCGCAGCAGGTCGTCGGCATCGGGAGCGAGGTTGAAGTCGCGCGTGTTGACGAGCTGCAGCTCGAGCTCGACGCCGAAGGTGAGCGCGGCCGACGCGGCGAAGTCGAGGGCGGGCATTGGGGCGGCCGTCGAGGGCGGGAGCCGGTTCAGTCGCGGGCGGCGGGCTCGCCTTCGCCGGCGCGCAGCAGCGCATAGCGCGTGGCGATCGGTCCCAGCAGATAGAGGATCGCGACACCCGAGGCAACGACCGCGGTGAGGCGCGCGCCGAACTCGGGCGCGACGTCGTAGATCGGCTGCGTCATGCCGATCGACAGACCCAGCATCGGCGTCAGCGCGAGGCCGAGCGTCGTCGCCTGCCGCGGCGAGATGTGTGCGGGCCAGGCGAGCGCGAAGAGCCCTACAGCCTTGCCGAGCGTGCGCGCGACGACGAACGCGAGGCCGAGCCACGCGATGGTTCCGAACTGGTCGATGCGCAGGGCCGCGCCCGCGAGGACGAACAGGAACACGAAGAAGAGCTGCGCGGCGCGCCCGAAATCGACGTCGATCAGCCGATGCTCGCGGTCGAGGTTGCGTGCGCATGCGCCGAGCACGAGGAGCGCGAGGAGCACCGACAGCCGGCTCGCCTGCGCGGCGCCGACGGTGACGATGATCGCGCCGACGGTCAGGATGAACTGCGGCCCCGGCGACTTGCCGATCCAGCGCGCGAGCAGCGCCAGCACGCGGAAGGCGACGTAGCCGAGGAGGAACGACCCGGCGACGATCCACAGCGAGCGCGCGACGGGATTCCACGATGCGCCCTCGGCGCGCGCCTCGACGAACGGGAGCAGCACCGTGATGCCGAGCATCGCGACGATGTTGTTGAGCGCGACGTGCCAGAGCATCCGGCGCGTCACCGGCCCGTCGGCCTTGAGCTCGTAGGTGACGAGCAGCACGACCGCCGGAGCCGTCGCGATGCCGACCGTTCCGGCCACGGCCGCTTCGAGCGAGTCGATGCCTCCCAGCAGGTGCAGCAGGGCGAACATCGCGGCGAACGAGATCGCGCTCTCCGCGAGGCCCATCGGCAGCAGCCAGCGGTCGTGCCGCGCCCAGCCGAGGTCGAGCCGGCGCCCGAGGTCGAAGACGATGAGGCCGAGCGAGAACTCGGCGATGACGCGCGCCTGCGCGAGCAGCGGCGCGTCGAGCCAGCCCAATCCTCCCGGGCCGAGGAGGAAGCCGGTCGCGATGTAGCCGGTGATCGCCGGCAGGACGCGGGTCGTCGCCGCGAGGCGGCCGCCGCAGAGGCCGGCGAGCAGCAGCAGCCCGAACACCATGAAGCCGTTGATCGCCGGGGGCCAGTGCGGCAGGAAATCTGCCGCCGTCATCGTTGCCGCCCGCCGGTCACCTGCATCCCGCACCGGAGGTGCGCGCGGGCGCGGCGCAGTTCAGGGCAGGATCTTGTCACCGGCGAGGCCCCGGTTGCGATCCGGCTTGACCAGGTCCTCGCGCGAGACGCCGAGCCACATGACGAGCGACGCCATGACGAGCGCCGACGAGTAGATGCCGAAGCAGATACCGATCGCGAGCGCGAGCGAAAAGTGATGCAGCGTCTCGCCGCCGAAGAAGAAGATCGACAGCACCATCAGGAGCGTACAGCCGTGGGTGATGACCGTGCGCGACAGCGTGCTGGTGATCGCACTGTCGATCACGTGCGTGACGCTCGCCTTGCGCATCTTGCGGAAGTTCTCGCGGATCCGATCGGCGATGACCACCGACTCGTTGACCGAGTAGCCCAGGACCGCGAGCACGGCGGCGAGGACCGGCAGCGAGAACTCCCACTGGAACAGCGCGAAGAAGCCGAGAATGATGACGACGTCGTGGAGATTGGCGATGATCGAGGCGACTGCGAAGCGCCATTCGAAGCGCAGCGCGAGATAGACGACGATCCCGATCGACACGAGGAGCAGCGCGAGGGCGCCGTTCTGGTAGAGCTCCTTGCCGACCTGCGGCCCGACGAACTCGACGCGCTGCTGGGTCGCCGTCGGGTCGTCGGCCTTGAGGCCCGTCATGACGCGGTCCGAGAGCTTGGCGCTCGATTCGCCCTGGTGCACCGGCAGCCGGATCAGCACGGTGTCCGAGGCGCCGAAGCTCTGTGCCGTCGAGTCGCCGAGCCCCATCTTGTCGAGTGCCGAGCGTACGCGCGCGTAGTCGATGGCGTGCGCGTAATGGACCTCGAGCACCGTGCCGCCGCGGAAGTCGACGCCGAAGTTGAGGCCCTTGATGCCGAGGAGCGCGACGGCGGCGATGAACGTGAGCGCGGAGATCACGTTGAACACCAGCGCGTGGCGCATGAACGGGATGTCGCGCGAGATGCGGAAGAATTCCATGGCTTTCGTCAGGTCCGGTCAGTCGTCGCCGCCGTGCGGCCGCGTCATTTCGCCGTGGCGGTGGTCTTCGGGACCGCGCCGCCCTTCGCAGCGCCGCCGCGTGCCGCCGGCACACCGGGCTTCGCGGCGGAACCCGCTGCCGGAGCGGAGGCATCCGCTGCGGGCCGCCAGATCTGCCCGATCGAGATCTTGTCGAGCTTGCGCCGGCGACCGTAGATCAGCGACACGATCCCGCGCGAGACGAACACCGCCGAGAACATCGAAGTCAGGATGCCGAGCACGTGGACGACGGCGAAGCCCTTCACCGGCCCCGTCCCGAAGATGAAGAGCGCGATGCCCGCGATCATCGTGGTGACGTTCGAGTCGAGAATGGTGCCCCACGCGCGCTCGTAGCCGGCCTGGATCGCCGCGTGCGGCGTCGAGCCCCAGCGCAGCTCCTCGCGGATGCGCTCGTTGATCAGCACGTTGGCGTCGATCGCCATGCCGAGGGTCAGCGCGATCGCGGCCATGCCGGGCAGGGTCAGCGTCGCCTGCAGCATCGACAGGATGGCGATCAGCAGCATCAGGTTGATGACGAGCGCCGTCGCCGAGATCACGCCCATCAGCATGTAGTAGACGCAGATGAACGCGGCGAGGGCGACGAAGCCGTACTTGACCGAGTCGAAGCCCTTGGCGATGTTCTCCTTGCCGAGCGACGGGCCGACGGTGCGTTCCTCGACGATCTCCATCGGAGCGGCGAGCGCGCCGGCGCGCATCAGCAGCGCGATGTCGTTGGCCTCGCGCGACGACATGTGCCCGCTGATCTGCACCTTGCCGCCGCCGATCTCCTCGCGGATCACCGGGGCGGTGATCACCTCGGCCTTGCCGCGGTCGATCAGGAGGATCGCCATCCGCTTGCCGACGTTCTCGCGCGTCACCTCCTTGAAGATGCGCGCGCCGGTGCTGTCGAGGTCGACGTGGACCGCCGGCGAGCCGTCGCGCGGGTCGAATCCCGACTGGGCGTCGCTGATGCGATCGCCGGTCAGCACCACCTGCTTCTTCACCAGCACCGGCTGCCCGCCGCGGTCGTAGAGGAGCTCGCTGCCGAAGGGCGCGCTCCCCGCGAGCGCCTGCTCGAGCGCGCCGGGATCGTCGTTCACCATCCTGATCTCGAGCGTCGCCGTGCGGCCGAGGATGTCCTTCGCTCGCGCGGTGTCCTGCACGCCCGGAAGCTGCACGACGACGCGGTCGGATCCGGCCTGCTGGATGATCGGCTCGGCGACGCCGAGCTCGTTGACGCGGTTCCTGAGGATCGTGATGTTCTGCTGGACCGCCCCTTCCTGGATCTTCTTCTGCGCCGCGACGGAGAGCCCGGCCACGAGGCGAAGCTCCCCGCCGGCGGCGTCCTGCTCCTGGAGCTGGAGGTCGGGGTAGTTCTTCTCGATCTCGAAGCGTGCCTTCTGGCGCTGCGCGGAATCCTTGAAGCGAAGCACGATGTTGTTGCCCTCGCGCCCGACTCCCGAATAGATGATCCGGTTCTCGCGCATCAGCGAGCGGATGTCGGTCGTGTAGCGGTCGGCGGCCTTCTTGAGCGCGCCGTTCATGTCGACCTGCAGCGTGAAGTGCACGCCGCCGCGCAGGTCGAGGCCGAGGTACATCGGCAGGGCGCCGATCGACGCGAGCCAGCGCGGCGACGACGACAAGAGGTTGAGCGCGACGATGTAGTTGTCGCCGAGCTTCGCCTGCAGCAGGTCCTTTGCCTTCAGCTGCGCGTCGTAGTCGTTGAAGCGGATCTTGATGCCGATCGGATCGAGCTCTTCGCCGCGATACTCGATCTTCGACGCCTTCAGCGTGTCTTCGATCGTGGCGAGAAGCGCGTTGTCGATCTTGACCGTCGATTTCGACGACGACACCTGGACTGCCGGCACCTCGGGGAAGAAGTTCGGCAGCATGTACACGAAGCCCACCACCAGCGCGACGCCGATGATGACGTACTTCCAGGCCGGGTAGCGGTTCATGATCGGCGTCGATGCCCCTTCCCGGCGTCAGAGCCCCTTCAGCGTGCCCTTCGGCAGCAGCTGCGAGATCGACGAGCGCTGCACGACCATCTGCGTATTGGATGCGACCTCGATGGTGGCGTACTGGTCGTCGAGCTTGACGATGCGCCCGAGGATGCCGCCGGCAGTGACGACTTCGTTGCCCTTCTCGAGCGCTGCGAGCATTGCGCGCGCGTCCTTCTGCTTCTTCTGCTGCGGGCGGATCAGCAGGAAATAGAACACGACGAAGATCGCGACCATCGGCAGGAAGGTGAGCAGGGTGTCGCCCTGGGTGGCGTTGCCGGCCGCCTGCGCGTAAGCGGGAGAAATCAGCACGTCGGAGTCTCCGGTGACGATGACAGCGTTGCATCGGGCCGCGCGCGGGCCGGATGAGCGGCCGCGAACGCGCGGACGGCGCCCCGGGGAGGCGCCAACGATTCAATCGGCTAGTCTAGCATGCGCGCGCGGCCGGCGGCGAAGCGCGCGGACCAGTCCTGCAGCGTGCCGGCCTCGATCGCTTCGCGCATCTCGCGCATCAATGTGAGGTAGTAATGCAGGTTGTGGAGCGTCGCGAGGCGCGCGCCGAGGATCTCGTTCACGCGCTGCAGGTGGTGCAGGTAGGCGCGCGAGAAGTTGCGGCAGGTGTCGCAGCCGCACGAGGGGTCGACCGGCCCGGTGTCGCTGCGAAAGCGCGCGTTGCGGATGCGCAGGTCTCCGAAGCGCGTGAAGAGCCAGCCGTTGCGCGCGTTCCTCGTCGGCAGCACGCAGTCGAACATGTCGATGCCGGCGGCGACCCCGGCCACCAGGTCCTCCGGCGTCCCGACCCCCATCAGGTAGCGCGGCCGGTCTGCGGGCAGCCTCGCTGCGGTGTGACCGAGGGTGGCGAGCATCTCCTCCTTCGGCTCGCCCACCGACAGGCCGCCGATCGCGTAGCCGTCGAAGCCGGTGCGCAACAGGCCCTCGACCGAGCGCTCGCGCAGGTCCGGGTACATCCCGCCCTGGACGATGCCGAAGAGCGCGTTGCGGTTGCCGGCATGGGCGGCCTTCGAGCGAGCAGCCCAGCGCAGCGAGCGCTCCATCGACGCCTCGGCCGCACCGTGCGCGACCGGCCACGGCGTGCATTCGTCGAGCACCATCACGACGTCGGAGTCGAGCACGCGCTGGACCTCCATCGACTTCTCGGGAGTCAGCAGCAGGCGGTCGCCGTTGATCGGGGAGGCGAACGCGGCGCCCTCCTCGCCGATCTTGCGCAGTGCGCCGAGGCTGAACACCTGGAAGCCGCCCGAATCGGTCAGGACCGGCCGCGGCCAGCCCATGAAGCGGTGCAATCCGCCGTGCGCTGCGATCACGTCGAGGCCCGGCCGCAGCCAGAGGTGGAAGGTGTTGCCGAGAACGATCGTGGCGCCGACGCCTTCGAGTTCGGCGGGCGTCATCGCCTTCACCGTCCCGTGCGTCCCGACCGGCATGAACACCGGCGTCTCCACGGCGCCGTGCGCAAGGACGAGGCGCCCGCGGCGCGCAGCCCCCGCGCGGGCGAAGACCGAGAACTGCATCCTCAGGTCGAGATCGACCCGTCGGGCTTGGTGTGCAGGACGAGCGCGGGGCCGAAGCCGGACTGGATCGACTTGCCGTCGAGCGTGATCGCGAACGGGAAGCCGGCGCGCCAGTAGTCGAGGCTCGCGCGGTTCGGCCAGCCAAGGGCGATCTGTGCGGGGTTGCCGGGTCCGATCGCGACCTGGCATCCGCTGGCGCCAAATGCGAAGGCGTTCGCCCAGACCTGGTAGAAGTTGCCGCTGAAGTCGGTGCCGAGCGTGTTGAACGACGCCAGCACCGGGTAATCCACGGCGATCCCGACCTGGATCACGCAGGCCTTGCCGGTGATCCGGTACGCGATCGCGGGGTCGGGCAGTCCCTGCGCATTGGGCTGAACCCAGGTCGCAACGACGAACGTCCCGGGCTTCGCCAGGTTGCCGCCGGCGTACGGCCCCGGGTTGCCGCGCAACGCCGCGAGCGAGGTGACGCCCGCAGTGAGCGGGCTCGGGACGATGCTCGACGGGTTGAGCGTGCGCAGGGCGTAGGCCGTCCCCATGCCGTCGGTCGTGTTGGGGTCGAGCGCTTCCATCGCACCCCAGCCGTGGGGGATGGTGCCGCCGCCGCCGGCATCGCTGCGATCCTGGTCGTAGAACGTGGCGAGGACGACCGCGTGTCCGGCCGCCGCGAACTGCGCCACGACGTTGCCGACCGACGTCGAGTTGGCAAACACGCCGTCCTCGAAGAGCAGGATCACGTCGAAGTTCGCGCTGAGGCTCGCGAGCGTCGGCGTCGACTGCGAAACATCGATCGCCGTGTAGGTGTTGCCGGGGATCTGCGCCGCGAGGTTGGCTGCGGTCGGGCCGGCGAACGCGTCGGAGAGAACCCCGACGCGCGCCGCCCGCGCGGGCAAGGCGAGCGCGCAGGCGACGACCGCCAGCGCGCCGCAACGGAGCAAGAATGAACGAACCACGATCACGAGGCGCCGTCGAGCCGATCGGCCTCCGGCACCGCAGAAATGCAGATGAAGCACACAGTAGCCGATCGTGAAGGTTTTGCCAATCGGCGCCCGTCGGCAAACGGCGGTTTGATGCGATTTATGTTGCTGTTCGGGCCCGATTCGCCGAACTTGTCGCCCAATGGCGACAATTTTGCAGGCTCATGCCGCAGGGACAGGCTCGCAGCCTTCGAGGAGGGTCGCGTCGCCATAGCTCATGAAGCGGTAGCGCTGCGCGATTGCGTGGGCATAGGCTGCGCGGATCGCATCGTGACCGGCAAAGGCGGAGACGAGCATGAGGAGCGTCGAGCGCGGCAGGTGGAAGTTGGTGAGCAGGCGATCGACGACGCGGAACGCGTAGCCGGGCGTGATGAAGAGCGCCGTCTCGCCGGGGCCGCTGCGGATCAAGCCCGCCGGGTCGGCCGCGGCCTCGAGCGCGCGCAGCGTGGTCGTTCCCACCGCGAGCACGCGCGCACCGCGGCTGCGGGTTGCCGCGATCGCCTCGACCGTCGCCTGCGGGATGTCGTAGACCTCGGCGTGCATCCGGTGGTGCGCGAGATCGTCGCTCGTCACCGGCTGAAAGGTGCCGGCCCCGACGTGCAGCGTGACGTAGCGGATCACGACACCCTTTGCAGCCAGGGCGTCGAGCATCGCCGCGTCGAAGTGGAGCCCGGCGGTTGGCGCCGCGACCGCGCCCGGCGCGCGCGCGTAGACGGTCTGGTAGCGCTCGGCATCGGCGGCGTCCGGTGCGTGAGCGATGTACGGAGGAAGCGGCACCTCGCCGTGCAGCTCGAGCCAGCGGTGAAGCGACCCCGCGCCTTCGAAGCGGAGCTCGAAGAAGCGCTCGTGGCGTTGCGTCACCACGGCCCGCGCGTTGCCCGGCAGCAGCACGATGCCACCCGCGCGCGGCAGGTGGCTAGCGCGGAGTTGCGCGATCGCGGTGTCATCGCCGGTGACGCGCTCGACGAGCATCTCGACTTCGCCGCCGGTCGGCTTGCGCCCGTGGACGCGCGCACGGATCACCCGCGTGTCGTTGAGGACGAGAAGGTCGCCCGGGGCGAGCAGTTCAGGCAGGCCGGCGAATGTCAGATCGGTGAGCCGCGGTGCGCTCGCGCGCCGCGGCTCGACGCGGAGCAGCCGGCTCGCGCGACGCTCGCGCGCGGGAGTCTGCGCGATGAGCTCGGGCGGGAGAGCGTAGTCGAAGTCGGCGAGCCGGTAGCGCATCGGGTTCGCGGACCGATCCGCGGTGACCTCGCGCCGCGGATCGATCGACCTCCGTGAACGCCGTGGCGCGAGGCGAAACGGTGGTGCCGGGAGAGGGAGTCGAACCCTCACGCTGTTGCCAGCGGCGGATTTTGAGTCCGCTGCGTCTGCCATTCCGCCACCCCGGCCGGGAGGCCGCGCCCGCCGGCCCTCGAGGCACCCGCGTGGCGCGGACCGCGATTATTGCCGAAAGCCTCGCGGCGCGCGAATCGCTTCGCGTCTACGGAGCCCTCGTGATCCCGCCGAGCGTTCCCGACCACTGACAGTACTGGTTCTGGCCGGTGACGTAGGCGGTGAAGCCGTTGATCGACGGCATCATTTCGCTCGCGGTGAAGGTTCCGCCGGTGCCGTCCCCGCACGCGTAGCTGCCCTGAACCTGACCGTACTTGCCGGCCTGCGCGTAGGCCCCGCTGAACGTGCACGACGTGCTGCCGGTGTTCGCCGTCATCGTGACGTTCGAGCCGCTCTGGGTGACGGAGAGCGCGCCGACGACTTCCTGGACACCGTTGAGGTACGACGGACTGCAATTCGTCGCCGTGACCGAATAGCCGCCGAGGTAGCTACCGGTGTAGTTCTCGCTTCCCCACGTTTGGCGCTCGATCGCCTTCGTCACGGCGACGCCGTCGACCGAGTACTGGAGGATCGCGTCGTTGAGATCGACGAGCGTGAACTTCACCGAGCCCGCGGTGCGCCGCGTCACATTGGCGGGTGGAAAGGGGCCGCCGAACCACGGACCCGTCGTGGCGATGAGCGGGCCGGTCCAGACGAGCGAGCCGTTCGTGTCGGTCCCCTGGAACGTGATGGCCGACGAGTACCAGATCGGGATCCCTCCCTGGTCGTAGACGAAGAAGGTGACGAACGCGGTGCCGCTTTGCTGGATGACGTTGACGCCCCATCCCGACTCGTTCGGGTTCCACCACATGTCGGTGATGTCGCTGGTCGCAGTCGACGCCTGCGCGGCCCCGGCCCAGGCTCCGGCAACGGTGAACAGCACGGCAACGGCCCATCTCTTCATCGCTCATTCTCCATCATGACGTGTGCTCGGCGACGCCGCCGGTGGCGTCCTCCGCGCGCGTGGGGTTCGTCCTGCGCCGGCGATAGGTGACGAAAGCGTACGCAAGCCCGCCAGCTCCCTCGAAGTCCGGGGTCTCGCGCTCGACTTCCTGCCATTCCGAACGGTCGAACTGCGGGAACGCGGTGTCGCCTTCGAAGTCGTGGTCGATCTCGGTCAGATGGATCGTATCGGCGATCCGAAGCGCCTCGCGGTAGAGCTCGCCCCCGCCGATGCAGAACGCGGGTGCGGGCAGCGCGACTGCGGCGAGCGCATCGGCGAGCGACGGAACGACGAGAGCGCCCTCGGCCGTGAGCCCGTCGCGCCGGCTGACGACGATGTTCTGGCGCATGACGAGCGGGCGCCCGAGCGATTGCCAGGTGCGCCGCCCCATGATCACGGTGTGGCCTTCGGTGAGCGCACGGAAGCGCTTCAGGTCGGCAGGCAGGCGCCACGGAAGACCGCCGCCGACGCCGATCACACCGTTTCGCGCCACCGCCGCGATGATCGCCAGCGCAGGCGGAGGTGTCATAATTCATCGATTATAGCGAGAGCCGCCGGCGCCACGCGTGTATTACCCGCGCTCGTTCCTCAAGTTCATCCTGCTCGGTTTCCTGCTGGTGACCGTGCCGCTCGTCTACGCCTTGGGCGAGCTCATCCTGTCGATCGACCGGCTGGAGTCGCAGGGCCGCCAGGAGGTGCTGCAGGCTGCGCAGGCGGGACGGACGAGCCGGCTTCTCTACGAGCAGACGACAACGCTCGAGCGGATCGCGCGCCAGCACCTGATCCTCGAGGACGCCGCGCTCCTCGACGAATACGCGCGCCTGCGCCTGGATTTCCGCCAGACGACGCGCCAGCTCGCCGCGCTCCCGCTGCGGCCCGCGCAGCTCGCGGCGCTCGCAAAGCTCGACGACGAGGAGAGCCGGCTGCACCAGCTCCTCGTGGAGCCGCAGCGCGACCCGGCGCTCGCCAGCCAGATTGCGACCGGGTACGCCAGGCTCGTCGACGGTGCGCAGGCGATGCTCGCAGCAACCGACGAGCTCACCCAGCGCGCGATCGAGCGCCTGCAGCAGACCGCGACCGAGGGACGCGAGAAGTGGATCTACGTAGGGCTCGCGACCGTCGCGATCGCGCTCGTCCTCGCCGTCGTATTCGCGATCCTGATCGCGCGCCCTATTCGCCAGCTCGATCACGCGGTTCGCCGGATGGGCCGCGCCGATTTCTCGCACCCGATCGAGGTCTCGGGACCGCAGGACCTGCGCTATCTCGGCCAGCGCCTCGAATGGCTGCGCGCGCGGCTTGCCGAGCTCGAGCAGCAGCAGACCAACTTCCTGCATCACGTCTCGCACGAGCTGAAGACGCCGCTTACTGCCGTACGCGAGGGCGTCGAGCTCCTGCGCGACGACGTCGGCGGGAGGCTGACGCCGGAGCAGCACGACATCGTGCGCATCGTGCGCGACAACACGCTGTCGCTGCAGAAGCTGATCGAGGACCTCCTCGCCTGGCATCAGACGCGTGCCATGGAACCCGCAACGCTGGGACCCGTCGTGCTGTCGGACGTGGTGGAGCGGGTGATGCGCGAGCAGAAGCTCGCCGCGCTCGCACGGACCGTCACCTTCGACTGCGACGTGAAGCCCGTCGCGGTCGTCGGTGACCTCGAAAAGCTGCGCACGATCCTCGACAACCTCGTGTCCAACGCGATCAAGTACTCACCCCGCGGAGGGACGGTGAAGGTCCGCATCCGCGGCGAGCGCGGGCACGCGGTGCTCGAAGTCGCCGACGAGGGTCCCGGCGTCGCGCCGGGCGAGCGCGAGCGCATCTTCGAGTCGTTCTACCAGGGGCAGGCCAGGGCCGAGGGTCGCATCAAGGGCTCCGGCCTCGGCCTCGCGATCGCCCGCGAGTACGCGCACGCGCAGAACGGGCGCATCGAGGTCGACGCGCGCGACGATGGCCGTGACGGAGCGGTGTTCAGGCTGACGCTGCCGCTCATTGGCCGCGGCGCGGCGCCGGTGCGCGAGCACGTCTCCGACCTCGTCGCTTCAGGCAAATGACGGCGACGGTTCAACGGGTGCTGCGTTCGTTCGCAGTCGGTGTGGGCGCCGTGGTGCTCGTCGCCGGATGCGCAGGCATCAGGCCTGCCCCCGTGCTGCCGATCGACCCCATCTACCAGCCCGACACGACGCCGAAGCCGTCCGACGCGCCGCTCATCGAAGCATCGCCTTCCGCACCGGCGGCGGGTCCGGACGCGCAGGGGCGGGATGCTTCGGCGGGCGCCGCGCGCGACGGGGGTTTGCCGGGCCCCGCGGCCGCGCAGGTTCCACCGGACGAGGCAGGCCCGGAGCCGGCTTCGTCGCCCGAAACCGGGCTCGCGCCGCCGCCGAATGCCGCGCCGGGATCCGCGAACGCGAACCCCGCACCGAATCGGCCCGAGCGCGTTGCGCTGGCGCCGCCCAACGTTCCGTCGCCGCTCGCTCCGGGCGGAGGCGCAGCGGCGGCACCTGCGCAGGGCGGTGCGGCCGCGGCCAACGTGACGGCGGAGGCCGCCGAGGACGTCCAGTTCGTCAAGCTGCTGTCGGATCTCGAGCGCTACGGCAGTTTCACCGGCGAGGAGCTGAAACGCGAGCTCGCCTCGGCCACCGCCGCGCTCGCGCGACAGCACACCGACTCCAACCGCATTCGCGCAGGCGTCCTCTATTCGCTCGCCCGAACCTCCACGCAGGACGACCAGCGCGCCCTGCAGCTGTTCGAGACGGTGGCGAAGGACGCGCCCGCCAGTTCGCCGATGCGTCACCTCGCGGTGATTCTCCAGACGCAGGTGCTCGAGCGGCAGCGCGCGGTGAAGTTCGAGCAGCAGAAGGGCGACGCGGCGATCCAGAAGCTCGAAGCGCTGCGTGCGATGGAGCAGAGCCTGTTCCGCGACCGGATCCGCGGGGGCGGCGGCGCCGGCGGCGGCGCGGGAGGGAGCGGACGATGAACCAAGGCGACATCCTGCTGGTCGACGACGACCCGGACCTCTTGAAGCTGATCAGCCTGCGCCTCACGTCGGCGGGCTACCGCGTGCGCACCGCCGACAGCGGCGAGACGGCTCTGGCGGCGATCGCCGTGCAGCGCCCGGCGGCGGTGATCACCGATCTCCGGATGCCGGGCATCGACGGCATGCAGCTCTTCGAGGCGATCGATCGCCAGCACGCCGCCTTGCCGGTGATCATGCTCACCGCGCACGGCACCATCCCCGACGCGGTGACGGCCACGCAGCGCGGCGTATTCGGCTATCTCACCAAGCCTTTCGACAGCCAGGATCTGCTGCAGAAAGTGGCAGCGGCGGTCGAAGTCTCGGGCGCCGAGCTCGCCGGGAGTACCGGGACCGCCGGCGATTGGCGCGCCGACATCATCACGCGCAGCCCGCAGATGGAGGATCTGCTGCGGCAGGCGAAGCTCGTCGCCGATTCGGACGCGAGCGTGCTGATCTTCGGCGACTCCGGGACCGGAAAGGAGCTCCTCGCGCGCGCCATCCACAAGGCGAGCCCCCGGCGGGCGCAGCCGTTCGTCGCCGTCAACTGCGGCGCCATTCCGGGCGATCTGCTCGAATCCGAGCTGTTCGGCCACGCGCGCGGAGCCTTCACCGGCGCCGTCCAGGCGCACAAGGGGCTCTTCCAGGCGGCGGACCGCGGCACGCTCTTCCTCGACGAGATCGGCGACATGCCGCTGCCGCTGCAGGTGAAGCTCCTGCGCGTGCTGCAGGAAGGGGAGGTGCGCCCGGTCGGCGCGACGCAGGCGGTGCCGGTCGACGTGCGGGTGATCTCGGCCACCCATCGCGACCTCGACGCCCAGCGGGCGCGCGGTCAGTTCAGGGAAGACCTCTACTACCGTCTCAACGTCGTCTCGCTGAAGCTCCCTTCCCTCGCCGAGAGGCGCGAGGACATTCCGCTCCTCGCCGCGCACATCCTGCGCACGCTGGGGGAGCGCTACAGGAAGCCCGCGCCGACCCTCGCGCCCGACGCGATGGCCTCGCTCGTCGCGGCGCCGTGGCCTGGCAACGTCCGCCAGCTCATCAACCTGCTCGAGCAGGCCGTCGCGCTCACGCCGACCGCGGTCATCCCGGCGAGCCTCGTCCAGAATGCGCTCAAGGAGGATGCCGCCGCACTCGTTCCGTTCGAGGAGGCGCGCAAGAGCTTCGAGCGGGACTACCTCGTTCGCCTGCTCAAGATTACCGGGGGCAACGTCACCCAGGCCGCCCAGCTCGCGCACCGCAATCGCACCGAGTTCTACAAGCTGCTGCAGCGTCATCGCCTCGAGCCCGCGATGTTCAAGGAGCCGAAAACCTGACGCGCCGCATTGCGTCAAAAATCCCGACACCCGAATTACGCACTGCAGCACGCACTGTCGCCAAAGCGCGACAAGCATTCCTTCATTGATTCAGTCAGTTACGTATTACCCCCCGATGCGCGTCGGTGCACTGCGACATGCTCGCGCATCGGCGGCCGTTGCGGAGCAGCGCATCGGCACGCTGTTTTGCGCCGCTCGCACCGTGAATCGCGACGCAGGTCGCAGTCGGCTCAGCACGGCGAACGCATGGCATGCGTGTTGCTTTGGGTGTCTCGAACACGAGCGAATCGCACGAATCGTCAAGACGACCGACATGAACACCTTCTCGCCCGAACTCTCGCAATGGTTGCTCGGCATGGCCGAGGAACAGGCGAGCGACGCAGGCAGCAAGCGCCGTGCGGACGATCTCGCCGAGCTCGCGCAGGAAGCTGCGCTGGAGGAGCTCGCCGAGCGCATCAACGCCGCGCGCAGCATCGTGTAGGCGATCGCTTCACCGAAGCGCATGCGCTTCGGACCGTCGCGGGCGCGACTGCGTCCGCGCATGCACCAGACCCCCTTGCCCGCCTCCTCCTGCGGGCTTCTTTTTTGCCCGTCAGACCGCGACTGCGGCTCGAAGCGCCGGGTGCGGAGCGTAGTCCGCGAACTCGATGTCGTCGAAGCGGTAGTCGAACAGCGTTGCCGGCTTGCGGTGCAGCACGAGCCGGGGCAGCGCGCGCGGCTCGCGCGAAAGCTGGATGTCGGCCTGTTCGAGATGGTTGGCGTACAGGTGGCAGTCCCCTCCGGTCCAGACGAACTCGCCGGGAGCGAGCCCGCACTGTGCGGCAACGAGATGGGTGAGCAGCGCGTAGGACGCGATGTTGAACGGTACCCCGAGGAAGACGTCGGCGCTCCTCTGGTAGAGCTGGCACGACAGGCGCCCGCCGCCCACGTAGAACTGGAACAAGAGGTGGCACGGCGGGAGCTTCATCTGCGCAAGCTCGGCGACGTTCCACGCCGAGACGATCAGCCGGCGTGAATCGGGGTTGCGCCGGATCTCGGCGACCACGTTCGCCATCTGGTCGATGTGCCCGCCGTCGGGTGCCGGCCAGCTCCGCCACTGATGGCCGTAGATCGGGCCGAGTTCGCCGCCGGCGTCCGCCCATTCGTCCCAGATCGACACTCCCACCGCCTGCAGGGAACGGACGTTGGTCTCGCCGCGCAGGAACCACAGGAGCTCGTGGACGATCGATTTCGTGTGGAGCTTCTTCGTCGTGACGAGCGGGAAGCCCTGCGCGAGGTCGAAGCGCATCTGGTGGCCGAACACCGACAGTGTCCCGGTGCCGGTGCGGTCGTCCTTGCGGCGCCCGTGCTCGCGCACGTGGCGCATGAAGTCGAGGTAGGGCTGCACGATGGGGAGCGAGGGGCGGCGAGCGGCAGGCGGGGAGGGTCAGGCTTCGTCGGGATCGGGATCGTCGATCGGGGCGCCGGAGCGCAGCCCGGCGACCACATCGGCCGGCGCCTGCGCCGCGATCGGCGGCGTCGCTACGGTCACGTCGGCGTTCTGCGCGCGGTGGCGCAGCGCGTGGTCCATCAGCACGCAGGCGAGCATCGCCTCGGCGATCGGCGTCGCGCGGATGCCCACGCAGGGGTCGTGGCGGCCGTGCGTGTTGACGACGACCGGTCCGCCTGCCTTGTCGATCGAGTGCCGGTCGAGGCGGATCGACGACGTCGGCTTCACCGCGATCGCGACGACGATGTCCTGGCCGGTCGAGATGCCGCCGAGGATGCCGCCCGCGTGGTTGCTCGCAAAGCCTTCCGGAGTCATCTCGTCGGAGTGCTCGGTACCGCGTTGCGCGACTGCACGAAATCCCGCGCCGATTTCGACGCCCTTCACCGCGTTGATGCCCATCATCGCCTGCGCGATGTCGGCGTCGAGCTTGCCGTAGACGGGCTCGCCCCACCCGACCGGTACCCCGCTCGCCACGACCTCGATGCGCGCGCCGCAGGAGTCGCCCGACTTGCGCAACCGGTCCATCGACGCCTCGAGCTCGCCGACCATCGACGCGTTGGCGGCGAAGAACGGGTTCTCGTCGACGTGGCGCCAGCCCTCGAACGGGATCGCAGTCGCGCCGAGATGCGTCATGTGGCCGCGGATCGCGACTCCGTAGCGCCCGGCGAGCCATTTCCTTGCGATCGACCCGGCCGCGACGCGCACCGCGGTCTCGCGCGCCGACTGTCGTCCCCCGCCGCGGTAGTCGCGGATGCCGTACTTGTGCCAGTAGGTGTAGTCGGCGTGACCGGGGCGAAACGTGTCGGCGATGTTCGCGTAGTCGCGGCTCTTCGCGTCCTCGTTGCGGATCAGGAGTGCGATCGGCGTGCCGGTCGTGCGCCCCTCGAACACGCCGGAGAGGATCTCGACGCGGTCGGGCTCGCGCCGCTGGGTGACATGGCGTGACGTACCGGGCCGGCGGCGGTCGAGGTCACGCTGGATGTCGGCCTCGGCGAGGGCCAGCCCCGGCGGGCAGCCGTCGACAACGCAGCCGATCGCCGGCCCGTGCGATTCGCCGAACGACGTGACGCAGTAGAGGGTGCCGAAGGTGTTGCCGGACATGGAACCACATGCCGCGAAGGATCGCAGCGACTATAGCATTCGCTCATTCGCGCGCATTGCGGTCGCCCTGCCGTTGTACGCGCGTGGCGTGACGTACTCGCTTTCGTCGATCGGCCGCCGGGCGAGAAGACTGTCGAGATCCAGTGTCACCTTCATCGCGTTTCCTCAGCGGATGTCGCCGCGAAGCTGAAGGACGACCGAACGCAGTTCTTCCGGCGTCGTGGCCGCCGGTCGCAGCGGCGGGGCGACTTCGAGCCCGATCCGGGAGAACACGCCACGGAACTTGCGGAACACGCTCCCCCGGGAGGCGTGCGAAAACATGCTTCCCCACAGTCCGGAGAGCGCCATCGGAACGACGGGCGCAGGGACGGCGGAAACGATCTGCTGCACGCCCGGACGAAAGACGTTCATTTCGCCGTCGTTCGTCAGCTTTCCTTCCGGAAAGATGCCGACGATCTCGCCCGCCGCCAGCGCATCCTGCGCTTCGCGGATCGCGCGCTCCTTTAGCGCAGCATCGACCTTCGCCGAGGCGATCGGGATCGCGTTCATCGCGCGGAACACGAACGACAGCACCGGAATGCGGAATATCTGGTGATCCATGACGAAGCGGATCGGCCGCGGCACGCAGGCGGAGATGACCATCGCATCGACGTAGCTCACGTGGTTGCACACGAGCACGCAGGGGCCTTCGTCGGGGATGTTTTCGAGGCCCTGCTGACGCACGCGATAGAGCGTATGGATGAGAAGCCACGCGAGGAAGCGCATCAGGAACTCGGGCACCAGCGTGTAGATGTAGACGGCCACGATTCCGTTCAGGATGCCGACGACGAGGAAGAGCTCGGGAATCGTCAGGCCGGCCTTGAGGAGCGCGATCGCCACCGCGGCCGAGACGATGATGAAGAGCGCATTGAGGATGTTGTTCGCAGCGATGATCCGTGACCGGTGCGAAGGTTCCGAGCGTGCCTGGATCAGCGCGTAGAGGGGCACGGTGTAGAAGCCGCCGAACACGCCGAGGAGCACGATGTCGACGATGACGCGCCAGCTCTCCGGCTGGGCGAGGAATGCCGACACGCCGCTCGCTCCCGCCGGCGCCAGGTGGCGCGTGGCGAGCCACAGGTCGATCGCGAACAGCGTGAGGCCGATCGAGCCGAAGGGCACGAGGCCGATCTCGACCTTGCGGCCCGACATCCGCTCGCACAGGAGCGACCCGACGCCGATGCCGATCGAGAAGATCGCGAGAAGCAGCGTGAACACGTGCTCGTCGCCGCCCAGCACGCCCTTGGTGAACTCGGGCAGCTGCGCGAGATAGATCGCCCCGTAGAACCAGAACCACGAGATGCCGAGCATCGAGCGCCACACGACGAGGTTCTCACGGCCGAGCTTCAGGTTGCGCCAGGTCTCGGTGAACAGGTTCCAGTTGATCCGCAGCCCGGGCGCGACCGCAGGCGTGTACGGAATGCGGCGGCTCGCGAACCAGCCGAACACGGCGATGGCGATCGTCAGGAGCCCCGCCCACAGCGTCCCGTGCGGCTTGATCGCGACGACGAGCCCGCCGGCGATCGTGCCGATGAGGATGGCGACGAAAGTCCCCATCTCGACCATGCCGTTGCCGCCGACGAGCTCGTCGGTCGCGAGGTGCTGCGGCAGGATCGCGTACTTGACCGGGCCGAACAGCGTCGAGTGCACGCCGAGGAGGGCCAGCGCGACGAACAGCAGCGCGATGCTCGACAGCACGAACCCGGCGCAGCCGATCACCATGATCGCGATTTCGAACAACTTGATGAGGCGGATGAGCTGAGACTTCTCGTACTTGTCGGCGAGCTGGCCCGAGGTTGCCGAGAGCAGCATGAACGGCAGGATGAAGAGGGCGCCGATCACGTTGACGATCATGCCCGGATCGACGCTGAGGAGGTTCGTCGCCTCGAAGGTCACGAACACGACGAACGCGTTCTTGAACACGTTGTCGTTGCCGGCAGCCGCGAACTGGGTCCAGAAGAACGGCGCGAACCGGCGCTCGTTCAGCAGACGGAACTGGTTGGGGGAGCTCATGGCCTTCGCCGGCGGATTATGCCGGCGTTTGGTTGGCGACAGGCTGCCGCTCGGGTGGGACGGGGCGCGGCGTCGCCGTTCACTCCGGCGCCGGCGGCTCGAGCGCAGCGACATCGGCCTGCGCGCGCCCGCGCGCGAAGCTGAGCGTCAGCCGCTCGCCCAGGCGCAGCCGTTCGGCGTCCGTCACGACGCTCCCGTCGCTGCGCTCGGCGAGCGCGTAGCCGCGCTCGAGGACGGCCATTGGATTGAGGTGGGCGAGCGCGCCCGCATGTCGCGCGACGGCGGCGGCGGTGAGGGAGAGCAGGGCGGCGGCGGCGCGCGCGAGCCGCCCGCGCAGCGCATCGAGGCGCTCCTGCTGGCGCGCAAGGCGCGCGGCGGGGTGAACCAGGCCGCGCGCGGCGAGGTCGAGGCGCTGCGCGAGGGTGCCGGCGGCGTGACTCCAGCCGCGGGCGAGGCGCTCACCGCGCTGGGCGACCAGCGCGGCGAGCGCCGAGCGGTCGGGTACGGCGAGCGCGGCGGCGGCCGTCGGGGTCGGCGCGCGCACATCGGCGACGAAGTCGCAGATGGTGAAGTCGGTCTCGTGGCCCACTCCGGAGATCACCGGAAGCTCCGATTCGAACACCGCGCGGGCGACCTCCTCCTCGTTGAATGCCCACAGGTCCTCGAGCGATCCGCCACCGCGACAGACGATCAGCACGTCGACCTCGCGGCGCGCGTTGGCGGCGCCGATCGCCTGCGCGACCTCCCCGGCGGCTGTGGCGCCCTGGACCGAGGCCGGATAGACGATCACGGGGACGACGGGCATGCGCCGGCGAAGGGTGGTCAGCACGTCGCGCAGCGCTGCTGCCTTGAGCGAAGTGACCACTCCCACACGGCGCGGCATGCGCGGCGGCTGGCGCTTGCGTGCCGGGTCGAACCAGCCCGCCGCCTCGAGCTTCGACTTGAGGCGCAGGAAGCGTTCATAGAGGACGCCGAGCCCGGCGAGCCGGACCGTCTCGACGCCGAGCTGGAAATCCCCGCGTGGCTCGTAGATCGTCGGGGTCGCGCGGACCTCGATCGCCAGCCCGTCACGGAGGCTGAACGCGAGGCCCTGCGCCTTGGACTTGAAGAACACGCAGCGGACCTGCGCGCGATCGTCCTTCAGCGTGAAGTAGAGGTGGCCCGATGCGGCACGCGTGAAACCCGACACCTCGCCGGCGATCCAACTGAGCCCGAGATGCCGCTCGAGGAGCATCCGCGCGGACGACACCAGCAGTGCGACAGGGATCACCGGCGCATCGGATGCCGGACCGTCGCGGCGATTGGCCGATGTCATTTTGCGCGCTGCGTCAGCGGTGCTCGCGCGTTACGGGGGAAAGCGCAGCGGCGCACATGCGCGCATTCAGGTTTGAGTTCACCAGTTTGTCATGGACAATTGCGTCACACGATGCCGGGTTCATCCGGCGGCCCGTACCGGTGCCACGTGCCGAATATGCCGGGTTTCGCCGCGGGATGTGCTTGAGGGGCAGAAATAACCATCTGATTTGCAACGACTTTAAGTCTGATCGAATTTCGGCTCGCGACGAAATTCCGTTGCCGGCAGGCGACTTAAGGCTCGAATGTACAAGATATGCACACTCCAATCCACAGGATTTGTGGAAAACACGCGCGCACCGACGGTCACCATCGGCCGCGAAGCCTTATGCGGCGCGGTTTTCCGGGGTGGACCCCGATTGCCCCACGTAACCGGGCTCATGACGGCGGTCGGCCGCACAGTTAGAATCACCCGTCCACCGCTTGGTCATGAACAAAACGATGCGTGCTGCGCCGCAGCAGAGCTCCGCGGAAGACCGGCCCGACGCTGCGCCGGCGTCGAACTTCCTGCGCGCGATCATCGCCGAGGACCAGGCGCTCGGGACCTACGGCGGTCGTGTCGTGACGCGCTTTCCTCCCGAGCCGAACGGCTATCTCCACTTCGGCCACGCCAAGTCGATCATCCTGAATTTCGGGCTCGCAGCGGAAAACGCGGGCACGTGCCACCTGCGCTTCGACGACACCAATCCGTTGAAGGAGGGCGTCGAGTTCGAGCAGGCGATCGCCGAGTCGGTCCACTGGCTCGGTTTCGACTGGGGGCCGCACCGCTACCACGCGTCCGATTACTACGAAGTGCTCTACGACTTCGCCGAATGGTTCGTTGCCCAGCGCCTCGCCTACGTCGACAGCCAGACGCCGGAAGAGATGCGCGCAACGCGAGGCACGCTGACCGAGCCGGGGCGCCCGGGACCGTGGCGCGATCGCAGCCCCGCCGAGAGCCTCGATCTCCTGCGCAGGATGCGCGCCGGGGAATTTCCCGATGGCGCGCACGTGCTGCGCCTCAGAATCGACATGGCGAGCCCCAACATCAACCTGCGTGATCCGACGATCTACAGGATCCGGCACGCATCGCACCATCGCACGGGCGACCGCTGGTGCATCTACCCGCTCTACGACTACACGCACTGCATCTCGGATGCGCTCGAGCGCGTCACGCACTCGATCTGCACGCTCGAGTTCCAGGACCATCGACCGCTCTACGACTGGATCATCGAGCGGCTCGCCGAGGGCGGCAAGCTCGAGCGGCCGCTGCCGCACCAGCACGAGTTCGCGCGGCTCAATCTCACCTACACGGTGCTCTCCAAGCGGCGCCTGATCGAGCTCGTGCGCGATGGCCACGTCGACGGCTGGGACGATCCGCGGATGCCGACGCTCGTCGCGGCGAAGCGCAGGGGCTTCACCCCCGAGGGTTTTCGCCTGTTTGCCGAACGCATCGGCGTCGCGCGATCCGATTCGTGGATCGACATGGGCGTACTCGAGGACGCGATGCGCGACGACCTCAATGCGCGCGCCCCGCGGCGCATCGCCGTGCTCGATCCGCTGAAGCTCGTCATCGACAATTATCCGGCCGATCGCAGCGAGGATTGCGACGCGCCGAATCACCCGCAGCGCCCCGAGCTCGGCCGGCGCGCGCTGCCGTTCGCGCGCGAACTCGTGATCGAGCGCGACGATTTCATGGAAACGCCGCCGCGCGGCTACTTCCGCCTCGCGCCCGGTGCCGAAGTGCGCCTGCGCTACGCGTACATCGTGCGCTGCACCGGATTCGAGCGCGATGCCGACGGGAGGGTCGCCGTGGTCCACTGCGAATACGATCCGGCGACGAAGAGCGGCACTCCCGGCGCCGAGGCGCGCAAGGTGAAGGGCAACGTCCACTGGCTCGCGGCCGCGCACGCGGTGCCGGCCGAGCTTCGCCTCTACGATCGCCTGTTCTCGGTGCCGTTCCCCGGTGCGCAGGGCGACGCCGGCGACGAGGACCACGACCGCGAGGACGAGCAGGACGCAGGCGCGAGCTACCTCGACGACCTCAACCGCGCATCGAAGCGCGTGCTCGCGGGGCTCGTCGAGCCGTCACTCGCCGGCGCTGCTGGCGGCGAGCGCTTCCAGTTCGAGCGCCACGGCTACTTCGTGTCCGACTTCCACGACCATTTCCCGGGCCGCGCGGTGTTCAACCGCACGGTGTCGCTCAGGGACTCGTGGTCGCGGCCCCGCTGACGTCGCAGCCCGCTGACTTCGCCCCATCTCCCCCACGGATATCTCCATGAAACGCATCGTCCTCTTCATCGTGACCAACCTGGCGGTGGTCCTGGTGCTGTCGATCGTTCTGCGCGTGCTTGGGCTCGATCGCATGCTCGGCGCGCAGGGCTACGGCTACGGCCAGCTCCTCGTGTACGCGGCGGTCGTCGGCTTCGTCGGCGCCTTCGTCTCGCTCCTGATGTCGAAGCCGATGGCAAAGTGGTCGACCGGTGCCCACGTGATCACGTCACCTTCGAGCGAGGCCGAGGCGTGGCTCGTCGGCACCGTGCAGAAGCTCGCCACGACGGCCGGCGTCACGATGCCCGAGGTGGCGGTCTACGACGGCGCGCCGAACGCGTTCGCCACCGGCGCCTTCCGCAATTCGGCGCTGGTCGCGGTGTCGACGGGGCTCCTGCAGTCGATGAGCCGCAACGAGATCGAGGCGGTGCTCGGCCACGAGATGGCGCACGTGGCCAACGGCGACATGGTGACGCTGACGCTGATCCAGGGCGTCGTCAACACCTTCGTCGTGTTCCTCTCGCGCGTCGTCGGCTCGATCGTCGACCGCGCGGTGTTCCGCAACGAGGGGCGAGGCAACGGTGCCGGCTATTTCATCACCGTCATCGTCTGCCAGGTGGTGTTCGGCGTGCTGGCGAGCATCGTCGTCGCGTACTTCTCGCGGCTGCGCGAGTTTCGCGCGGACGCCGGCAGTGCGCGCTTCCTCGGTTCGCCGCTGCCGATGATCGGAGCGCTGAAGCGCCTCGGCGGGCTCGAGCCGGGGCCGCTGCCGCAGTCGCTGAAGGCGTCGGGCATCACCGGCGCCGGGGGGGTGATGGCGCTCTTCGCGTCGCACCCGCCGATCGAGGCGCGGATCGCCGCGCTGCAGAACACTGCGCCGGGCGCCGGCTGAGCCGACGATGCGCTGCAAGATCGAGGTCCAGGACGACACCGGGATCTGGAGCGACGTCCGCGGCGGTGACGGCGCCATCCTCACCTTCGACGACGAGGCCGCCGCGCGCGCCGCACTCGCCGAGCGCTACCCGATCCTCGTGCAGATGGAGAAGTACGCGGGGGGCAAGCGTACGCGGGTAATCCGCATCCTCGACGACGACGACGACTGGCCGGCGAAGCCGCCTTCCCGGGCGGGCTGAAAAAGAGAACGGCCGGCGGCGCTTCCTGCGCCCACCGGCCGTCGCTGCGCGGACGTGCCGCGCCAGATGCGCTTACTTCAGGTGATTCGAGACGAGCTTCGTCATCTCGAACATCGAGACCTTGTTCTTGCCGCCGAACACCGCGCGCAGCTTCTCGTCGGCGTTGATCAGGCGCTTGTTGACTGCGTCCTGCAGCTTGTTCTTCTTGATGTAGTCCCAGATCTTCTTCGTGACTTCGGTGCGCGGCATCGGCATGCTGCCTACGACGGCGGCAAGCACCGACGACGGTGTCATCGCCTTCATGAACGCCGCATTCGGCTTGCGCTTGGCGGCCTTCTTCGCGGCCGGCTTCTTCGCGGCAGCTTTCTTGGCGACGGGCTTCTTCGCGGCGGCCTTCTTTGCTGCGGGCTTTTTGGCGGCCCCCTTCTTGGCGGCGGGCTTCTTGGCAGCAGTCTTCTTCGCAGCTTTCTTTGCAGTAGCCATGTGTCTCCTTCCTGTGGGTGATTCGGGGCGTGCAACGCCTCAGCGCTCTGAAGCGGGCCCTCCTGTCGAGGCACGACGCTCCATCGGCGGCGACTATACCGCATTTTCCCAGTGGCGGAAGGGCTGTCGCAGCGAAATTTCACTCGGATGCGCGCGAATGCCGCACCCGATGCGGGGTGGCGTGCGGCGGTAGAATCGCCTGAGCCATCGTTCGACGAGCGACATGACCGATTCCGTCACCGAACCTGCCGCGCTTCGCGGCGACTCCCGCCGTGCCGCGCTCGACGAGCGCAACGTCGATGCCGACCCATTCCGCCAGTTCGCGCGCTGGTTCGACGAGGCCGGTGCCGCCGGCATCCGGGATCCCAACGCGATGGTGCTGGCGAGCGCGGGCCCCGGAGGGCAGCCGTCTGCACGCGTCGTCCTCCTCAAGGGGGTGGACGCACGCGGCTTCGTGTTCTACACGAACTATGCGAGCCGCAAGGCGCGCGAGCTCGCTCCGGACGCGCCCGCCGCCCTGCTGTTCTTCTGGCCCGGGCTCGAGCGTCAGATCCGTATCGAGGGGATCGTCGAGCGTGTCGGCGGGCCGGAGTCCGACGCGTACTTCGCCACCCGTCCGCGCGAGTCGCAGCTCGGCGCGTGGGCGTCCCCGCAGAGCAGCCCGATTCCCGACCGCGGGTGGCTCGACACGAGCTACGCGGAGTGCGCCGCGCGCTTCGACGGACGGGTTCCGCGGCCCCCGCACTGGGGGGGCATTCGCGTGCTGCCGTCGCGCTTCGAATTCTGGCAGGGCCGGGCGTCGCGCCTGCACGACCGGCTCGTGTGGACGCGCACCGATGGCGGCTGGACGCTCGGGCGGCTCGCGCCGTAGAGAAGCTCTGCGCAACGGGAACGGACCCTGTTTCAGCGATCAGCCGCGCCGGGAAGCGGCGGGGATGCGGCGACGCGCGAGTTCGACCGCGAAGGCCGAGGGAGCGGGGTACCGTGACGGGCTCAGACAC
>JAFEDF010000184.1 GCA_018241785.1 Pseudomonadota bacterium
CCTGCGCGCGCCGCGCAGCTGGGGAAACTCTGCGAAACGGGAACGGACCCTGTTTCGGCGATCGGCTGCGCCGGGAAGCGGTGGGGATGCCGCGGCGCGCGAGTTCGACCGCGAAGGCCGAGTGAGCGGGGGACCGTGACGGGCTCGAACACCGGCTGCGTTCCGCAGCCGAACTCGCGCGTCACGGTCCCCCGCTCACTCGGCCTCCACGGTCGGTGCAGAGCGCGCCGCGGCATCCCCACCGCTTCCCGGCGCAGCCGATCGCCGAAACAGGGTCCGTTCCCGTTTCGCAGAGTTTCCCCAGCTGCGCGGCGCGCGCAGGCGAAATGCTCTTTGCTCACACGATGCATGCGCCGTGTGCATGCACGATCACGAACCCGGTGTGCACTCGACGTTCATCCGCCGGCAGACGCCGACGATGCGCGCGACGATCGTCGACGTCGTCGCATCGGCTCCGGCGGCGTGCGCGGACGACACGAGGATCTGCGTCAGCCTGTCGCCGAGGCTGATCGACTGGATCGAGGCGCTGCGCGTGCCGTCGGTGAACGCGACGCGGCGGGTCGGTCCGTCGTCGGAGGTGATCGTGATACCCGCGGCAGCCTTCAGCGATTCCTGCACGGTTTCGTAGACGCGTGCCGCGGGCACGTCGACGATCACCGTTGCGGTGTCGAATGCCGTCTTGCCGTCGGGCGCCTGCTGCGACATCTGCTCGATGCGTCCGACGGCGCGGCGTGCGAGAAACACCCATTGCGCGTCGGCGATGCCGCTCCAGGCGGCGAGTGCCAGCGCGGCAAGCGTGACGGTCCGGTTGCGGTACGCGGGCATCGAGCCTCTCCGCATGAAGGGAGCTGCGATTATCCGCGCTTCCGCCGTGCCACGCGAGCCACGCGAGCGGCCGGTGGCGCGGGCGGGTGTTCGCTGCTATGCTCCCGCGCCACCAACGGGTGGCTGCGGCCGCGCACTGCGCGCGGTGCGACGCCGTCGCAGGGAGGCAGTGATGGTCAAGGAGCGTCGGCTGTGGGCCGTGGCACTCGCCGCGTGGGTGGTGGCGGGCGCCTTCGCCTCACCGCATGCGATCGCGCAACTGCGTACGCTCCCGCCGATGGCGTCGTGGCCGAACACGATCACGCTGCACGGGTCGACCGTGACCGTGAGCGAGCCCCAGGCGATTGCCTGGCCGGAACACCGCACGCTCACTGCACGCGCCGCGGTCTCGATCATGCGTCCGGGCGCGCGGACGCCGCTTCGCGGCACGGTCGAAGTGTCGGCGAACACCGAGACCGACTACACGACGCGCACCGTCACCTACTCGGGCATGAAGCTCGTGTCGACGAAGTTTCCGTCGCTCGACACCGCGCAGGCGGCGCAGGTCGAGGCGCAGATGCGCGACGTCATCCCGGCACTCGGTGCGAAACGCGTGCCGATCGACGCCGTGCTGCTGAGCCTGAAGGAGCCGCCGGTCCCGCCGCGGAACGTCGTGCTCGCCAACGATCCTCCGGCGATCTTCTACAGCGCGCGACCCGCAAGCCTTGTCGTCTTCAACGGCGAGCCGGTGATGGCGCCGCTCGGCGATGGCCTCCTCACCGCCGTCAACACCAACTGGAGCGTGTTCGAGACGACGGCGGGACACACGTGGTACCTGCTCGACAACGGCACGTGGTTCTCGGCCGCTGCAGCGGCCGGACCCTGGACGCCGGTGCGCAGCCTGCCGCAGGCGTTCAGGGCGCTGCCACGTGATCCAGCATTCGACGACGTGCGCCAGGCGATCCCGCCGCGGCCGGCCAGCGCGGCGACGGCGCCGACGATCGTCGTCAGCACGAGGCCCGCCGAGATCATCGTCACGAGCGGCGCACCGAAGTTCGCGGCACTCGCCGGCACCGGGCTCCAGTACGTCGTCAATACGCCGGTCGACCTCTTCTTCATGCCATCGACCCGGCGCTACTATTTCCTCGCGTCGGGGCGCTGGTTCGCGTCATCCGCGCTCGAAGGGCCGTGGGAGTTCGCTACACCTTCGCTGCCCCCCGATTTCGCGCGGATCGCTCCGTCGAGTCCCAAGGGGCACGTCCTCGTCTCGGTTCCGGGCACGCCGCAAGCCGAGCAGGCGGTGATGGAGGCGCAGGTCCCGCGGCAGGGGACGCTCGAGCGTGCCACGGCGAAGGTCACCGTCACCTATGCCGGGGCGCCGAAGTTCGTGCCGGTCGCCGGCACGACGATGGCCTATGCCGCGAACACCTCGTACCAGGTGATCGACGTCGGCGGCCGCTATTACCTCTGCTATAACGCCGCGTGGTTCGTGGCGCCGTCACCCGAAGGTCCATGGGTGCTTGCCGACGCGGTGCCGCAGGTGATCTACACGATCCCGCCGGCGAGCCCGCTCTACAACGTCACCTACGTCACCGTGTACGCCTCGACTCCGACGACGATCACCTACGGCTATACGACCGGCTACACGCTGGGCTACGTCAGTTCGGGAGTGGTCGTCTACGGCACCGGCTACTACTACCCGCCGTACGTCTACCCGGCGCCGGTGCCGGTGTTCATTCCGTACCCGTACTCGTACTCGGGCGCGACCTGGTACAACCCGAGCACCGGGGCGTGGGGGCGCGGCGGCACGATCTACGGACCCTACAACACCGCGTCGGGCGCGCGCTACTACAATCCGAGCACGGGAGCGTGGGCGCAGGGCGGCGCGATCTACGGGCCCAACGGGGGCGCCGGCGCGTTCTCGTATTACAACCCGAAGACCGGCACCTACGCGCACGGCAGCGCGTCGTGGGGACCCGACGGAGGCAGCGGCTACGCGAACTTCTCGAACGCCACGACCGGGCGCTCGGGCTCGACGCAGCAGAACTGGAACCAGTACGAGCGCTGGGGGTCGTCGACGATCAGCGGCCCGAACCAGACCGTCAAGACGAAGAGCGGCGCCAACGCGCAGGGGAAGGCAGGCGGATTCAGCTCGAGCACCGGCGCCAAAGGCGCGGGCGCCAAGGGAGCCAACGGCAACAAGGGCGGAGCGGTCAAGACGGCCGGAGGGGACACCTACGCCGGCGCCGACGGCAACGTCTACAAGCACACCGACAGCGGCTGGTCGAAATGGGACAACGGTTCGTGGCAGCCGGTCACTCCGCCGTCGAACACGACGCACCCGTCGAACGGGCAGGGGCGGTCGGGTGCGAGCACGCAGGGACAGGGCCAGCGCGCGCAGGGCGGGAGCACGCCGATGCGCACGCAAGGCGGGACCCAGCAGCAACCTTCGAACGCCGCCGCATCGCGCACCCCGCAAGGCGGTGCGGGGCCCTGGAATCAGCTCGAGCAGGACCGGCATGCGCGGACGGAAGGCGCCGCGCGGCAGCAGTCATACCGGTCGATGCGCGGCGGCGAAGGACGCCAGCGGCGCTGAGGCGCCGGTCGGCGACGCTAGTTGCCCGCGCGACCCTTCATCGCGACGAGGGCTTTGCGGCATCCGGGCGTGAGCGACGCAGCGTTCGCCTCGAGGCAGGTGATCGCGTGCCCGCCACCGGTCTTGACGCCCTGGCAATAGGTCCGATAGTCGCGCCCGCAGGCTTCGCGCATCAGGCGCATCTCGTCGCGCGGAGACATCCGCGGCATCGAGCCTGAGGCCTCCATCGCCGGCGGGGCGGCGGCCGTCCCCGCAGGTGCGGGCGCCATCATCGCAGTCGACCCCCCGCCTGCGGGCGGCGTTCTCCTGCAGGCAATGAAGCGCGGCGGGCCCTCCCGGCTGCACGCTCGCGCACACCGACGGGTAATCGCCCCGGCACGCCGACTTGATCGCGCTCTGCTCGGCCGGCGTCGGCTGCTGCGCAAACGCCATTCCGGCGAGCGCCATCGAGGCAGCCAGCACGGCCGCCGCCGCGCGGGCCGCCGTTGCCGATCGGGTGTACTTCGCGTCCGCTATCGCCATGCTCCGGTCTCCGGTTCGTGAACGCGCGAGAGCGTAGAGCGCGCGCCGGCGCGAGTCAATCGCGCTGCGCCCGCGATCGTCCCGTTCCGGCCGCAGCGCGTCGCGCCGCACGATCGCGCGGGCGCCCTGCCGTGCGCGGCGCCGCCGCGGCCGGCAGCGGCCTCGCACCAAGGCCGCGCAGGCTCGACTCGATGAACGAGAAATGGAGCTGCGCGGCCGTGCGCGCGCGCTCGGGATCGCGATCGGCGATCGCATCGAGGATCGCGGCATGCTGTTCGTGCAGGATCGGGATGTTCTCGCTGCGGTGGTAGAGCATGTCGCGGATGCGAAACGAGCTCGTCCGCACGAGGTTGGCGATCCCGTGCGCGATGTGCATCAGCGCGACGTTCTTCGACGCATCGGCGATCGCCATGTGGAACTCCGTGTCCGCCTGCGCGTCGACCAGCGCATCGCGCCGGCCGCGGCCTGGAGTCATCGACGCGAAGATCCTGCGCAGTTTGCGCAGGTCCGCGGCAGTCGCGTTCTGCGCCGCGTGCCACGCGGCGAGCGCCTCGAGTCCGTGGCGCACGTCCTGCACGTCGCGCGCGGCCTTCTCGTGGCGCAGCAGCAGGTGGACGAGCGGGTCGGTGATCGTCGGTGCGGCAACGTCGGTCACCGCGAGGCTTCCGCCGCGGCCGGCGCGCAGCAGGCCGCGCGCCTCGAGCTTCAGCAGCGCCTCGCGCAGCGAGGGGCGCGACACGTGCAACCGTCGCGAGAGCTCGCGCTCGGCGGGCAGCACCTCGCCGGGCGGCAGCACGCCATCGACGATCAGCCGCTCGATCTGCTCGCCGACGGCGTCGGAGAGACGCACGCGCGGCGGTGGTGCGACGCGGTGGAAGGCTCCGAGGTGCGACGGCACGCGAGGGCTCATGGCGTGACGGCGATTATGGCACGCGCAACGATTGACACCGCGCAATCCGATGGTATGCTTGGTCTGACCAAGCGGCGATCGCCGGCGCGGCGCATCTCTCGAACGGTCCGAGCCGCCCATGGACGCACCCCGCGAGCTGCTTCAGAGGATGTTCGGCGCCGCCATCGGCGCCGCACAGCCGATGCGCTGCGTCCCGGCGCATCTTCCCCCGGCCCCGCCGGGCCGAACGATCGTCGTCGGCGCGGGCAAGGCGTCGGCGGCGATGGCGGCGGCGGTCGAGGCGAACTGGCGAGGACCGCTCGAGGGCCTCGTCGTCACGCGCTACGGCTATGCAGTGCCGTGCGCGCGCATCGAGATCATCGAGGCAGCCCACCCGGTTCCCGACGCGGCGAGCGTCGAGGCTGCGCGGCGCATCGCCGCGCGCGTGCGGGGTCTTGGCCCGGACGATCTCGTCGTCTGCCTGATCTCGGGCGGCGGCTCGTCGCTGATGGTCGCCCCCGCCGAGGGGTTGACGCTCGCCGACAAGCAGGCGGTGAACCGCGCGCTCCTCGCGTCGGGGGCGACGATCGGCGAGATGAACTGCGTGCGCCGTCACCTGTCGGCCATCAAGGGCGGACGCCTCGGCGCGGCTTGCCATCCGGCGAAGCTCGTCACGCTGCTGATCTCCGACGTTCCGGGCGACGACCCGATCGACATCGCGTCGGGCCCCACGGTCGCCGATCCGACAACCTGCGCCGACGCACTCGCCATCATCCGGCGCTACGGCATCGGCGTTCCGGCGAGCGTCGTCGACGTCCTCGAGAGTGGCCGCGGTGAAACGGTCAAGCCCGGAGACGCGCGCCTCGCCGGCAGCGGGACGACGATGATTGCCGCTCCGCAGATGGCGCTCGAGGCCGCGGCAGCGGTCGCCCGCGCGCAGGGCGTCGCCGTGCACATCCTCGGCGACAGCATCGAGGGCGAGGCGCGCGAGGTCGGCCGCGTGATGGCCGGCATCGCGCTGCAGGTCGCAAGGCGCGGCGAGCCGTTCACGCCTCCCTGCATCCTGCTCTCCGGCGGCGAGACCACCGTCACCGTGCGCGGAAGCGGGCGCGGTGGACGCAACGTCGAGTTCCTACTCGCCCTCGGCGTCGCGCTCGCGGGGCATCCCGGCATCCACGCGCTCGCCGGCGACACCGACGGCGTCGACGGCCAGGAGGAACTCGCCGGCGCGTACCTCGCCCCCGACACGCTCGCGCGCGCGTTCGCGTCCGGGCTCGTGGCGCGCGAGAGCCTCGACCGCAACGACGGACACGGCTTCTTCGGCGCCCTCGGCGACAGCGTCGTCACCGGTCCGACCCTCACCAACGTCAACGACTTCCGCGCGATCCTGATCGGGTCCGGCGCGAGTCGCGAAGCCACCTGACCAGCGAGTCCGCCATGCACCGAAGCCGCAACGCCAAGATCGTCGCTACCCTGGGTCCTTCGAGCTCGGATGCCGCCACCCTCCGTGCGCTGTTCGAGGCCGGTGCCGACGTGTTCCGCCTCAACTTCAGCCACGGTACGCAGGACCAGCACCGCGAGCGCCTCGACATCATTCGTGCGATCGAGCGCGAGACCAGGCGGCCGATCGCCGTGCTGCTCGATCTGCAGGGCCCGAAGCTTCGCGTGGGCACCTTCGCGAAGCCGCCGGTGCGCCTCGAAGCCAACGCGGCGTTCAGGCTCGACATGAACCCTGCAGCGGGCGACGCGACCCGCGCCTCGCTGCTCCACCCCGAGATCTTCGCCGCGCTCACGCCCGGCACCGATCTGCTCCTCGACGACGGCAAGATCCGCCTCGTCGTCGAGCGCTGCGGGCCCGACTACGCCGAGACCCGCGTCAGCACCGGCGGCATGCTGTCCGACCGCAAGGGAGTCAACGTTCCGGGTGCCGTACTGCCGATCTCGATCCTGACGCCGAAGGACAAGAGCGACCTCGAGTTCGGGCTGTCGCTCGGCGTCGACTGGGTAGCGCTGTCGTTCGTGCAGCGCGCACAGGATCTCGACGAGGCGCGCGCGCTCGTCGGCGGCCGCGCGGCGATCATGTCGAAGCTCGAGAAGCCGGCGGCGGTCGAGCACCTCGATGCGATCGTCGAGCGCTCCGACGGCATCATGGTCGCTCGCGGCGACCTCGGCGTCGAACTTCCCGCCGAGCGTGTTCCGGTCATCCAGCGGCGCATCGTGCGCGCGTGCCGCAAGGCGGGCAGGCCGGTGATCATCGCGACGCAGATGCTGGAGTCGATGGTCGCATCGCCGGTGCCGACGCGCGCGGAGGCGTCGGACGTTGCGACCGCAGTCTACGAGGGCGCAGACGCGGTGATGCTTTCCGCCGAGTCGGCGAGCGGCAAGTATCCGGTCGAGGCCGTACAGATGATGGATCGCATCATCGGCCAGGTCGAATCGGATCCGCACTACCGCGAGATGATCGAGGCGTCGCACACACCGGCCGAGGCGACGGTGTCCGACGCGATCTTCTGCGCGATGCGCAGCGTGGCCGGGCTGCTCCACGTCGCCGTCACCGTCACCTACACGAGTTCGGGTCATTCGAGCCTGCGCGCGGCGCGCGAGCGGCCGACCTCCCCGATCCTGAGCCTCACGCCCGACGTCCGCACGGCGCGCCGCCTCGCTCTCGTCTGGGGCGTGCATTCGGTCGAGACCGCCGACGTGAGGGACGTCGACGGAATGGTCGACACCGCGTGCCGGCGCGCGGTCGACGAGGGATTTGCGAAGCCCGGCGACACGGTGGTCATCGCCGCGGGCATGCCGTTCGGCGTCGCCGGCACGACCAACCTGCTGCGCATCGCGCGCACCTGATGAGCGCAGTGACCGTCCCCGCACACTCGACCGCGGCATCGTTCCGGAGCAGAATCCACCTGAGGTCGAGGCCGGGCGCACATGGCGCATCGCCGAGTCGGGCGTGCGCCGGCCGCAATCACCTGCAAGGCCCGGCGGATCCCGCTTGCGCTCCCGCTCGTCCCGATTGCAGGACAGGAGACGCTCGTGCGCGCGACCCCGAGGTGACGGCCCACCGCCCGGCGACCGCATCACGGCCGGCGGCCGGTGCGGGCGCTGCAGGGCTTTCCCGATCACGTCGGGAAACGCGACGGCGTCTGCCGTGCAGGCGCACCGACATCGCGCGGCACCGGATGGCCAGCCATCCGGCCGCGGCACCCTGATCATCGAGGAGAAAGAGCATGGGCATCATGAATGACTACGACCCGGTCGAGACCGGCGAATGGATCGACTCGCTGCGGGCCGTCGTGCAGCACCAGGGCGCCGAGCGCGCGCGCTTCCTGCTCGCGCGCCTTCGCGACGAGGCGCGCCGCAGCGGGACGCAGCCGCCGCAGGTCGCGACGACCCCGTATCGCAACACGATCGATCCGGCGAACGAGGCGAAATCGCCCGGCGACCGCGCGATCGAGGAGCGGATCCTCTCGCTGATCCGCTGGAATGCCGCCGCGATGATCCTGCGCGCGAACAAGGACTCGTCCGAGCTCGGCGGGCACATCGCGAGCTTCCAGTCGTCGGCGACGCTCTACGACGTCGGCTTCAACCACTTCTGGCACGCGGCGGGCGACGCGCACGGCGGCGACCTCATCTACTTCCAGGGGCACAGCTCGCCCGGTTTCTACGCGCGCGCGTTCGTCGAGGGACGGCTCACCGAGGCGCAGATGCTGAACTTCCGCCAGGAGACCGGCGGACACGGGCTGCCGTCGTATCCGCACCCGTGGCTGATGCCGTGGTTCTGGCAGTTCCCGACCGTTTCGATGGGCCTCGGTCCGCTGATGGCGATCTACCAGGCGCGCTTCCTCAAGTATCTCGGCGGCCGCGGGCTCGCCGACACGTCGGCGCGCAAGGTGTGGGGCTTCCTGGGCGATGGCGAATGCGACGAGCCGGAGACCCTCGGCGCGATCTCGCTCGCCGGCCGCGAGAAGCTCGACAACCTGATCTTCGTCATCAACTGCAACCTGCAACGCCTCGACGGGCCGGTGCGCGGCAACGGCAAGATCATCCAGGAGCTCGAAGCGGTCTTCCGCGGCGCCGGGTGGAACGTGATCAAGGTCGTCTGGGGCTCGGGGTGGGATCCGCTCCTCGCGGCGGACACGGAAGGGCTCCTCCTTGCGCGGATGGAGGAGGTCGTCGACGGCCAGTACCAGGACCTGAAGAGCAAGAACGGTGCGTACGTTCGCGAGCACTTCTTCAACACGCCCGAGCTGAAGGCGATGGTTGCCCACCTGTCCGACGACGAGGTGTGGAACCTCAACCGGGGCGGGCACGACGCCGGCAAGGTCTACGCGGCCTATGCGGCGGCCGTCGCGCACCGGGGCCAGCCGACGGTGATCCTCGCGAAGACGGTGAAGGGCTATGGCATGGGCGAGTCGGGCGAAGGCCAGATGGTCGCGCACCAGGCGAAGCACATGACGCACGAATCGCTGCGGCAGTTTCGCGACCGCTTCGAGGTTCCGGTCGCGGACGACAAGCTCGCCGAGGTTCCCTTCGTGAGCCTCGCCGAGGATAGCCGCGAGCGCCGCTACCTCCTCGCGCGCCGCGAGGCGCTCGGCGGCTTCCTCCCCGCGCGGCGCGAGAAATCGGCGCCGCTCACCGCCCCTCCGCTGTCGATGTTCGAGCGGCTGCTGCAGGATACCGGCGAGCGCGAGATCTCGACGACGATGGCGTTCGTGCAGATGCTCGGTGCGATGCTGCGCGACAAGACCTTTGGCCGGCACATCGTGCCGATCGTTCCCGACGAGTCGCGCACCTTCGGCATGGAGGGCCTGTTCCGCCAGCTCGGCATCTACTCGGCGGTCGGGCAGCTCTACCGCCCGCAGGATGCCGACCAGCTGATGTATTACCGCGAGGACAAGAAGGGCCAGGTCCTGCAGGAGGGCATCAACGAGGCGGGCGCGATGTGCTCGTGGATGGCGGCCGCGTCGGCGTACTCGACCTGCGACCTGCCGACGATCCCCTTCTTCATCTACTACTCGATGTTCGGCTTCCAGCGCTTCGGCGATTTCGCCTGGGCGGCGGGCGACATGCGCTGCCGCGGCTTCCTCCTCGGCGGCACCGCGGGGAGGACGACGCTGAACGGCGAGGGGCTGCAGC
>JAFEDF010000185.1 GCA_018241785.1 Pseudomonadota bacterium
GGCCCTCCCCGGGGACAGATTCGTCCGGGGGATTTCACCCGTCTGCAAGGATGCGGCGGTAGCCGATCGCCTCTGCCGCATGCGCCACCTCGATCGCGTCGCTGCCAGCGAGGTCGGCGATGCTGCGCGCGACCCGGACCGCGCGGTGATAGCCGCGCGCCGACAGCGAAAGCTTCGACATCGCGCTGGCGAAGAGGCGCTCGGCTTCGGACGTGTGCATCGCATGCCGCTCGAGCTCGGACGCTTCGAGGCGTGCGTTCGACTTGCCCTGACGTCGGAGCTGCCGTTCGCGCGCGGCCGCCACGCGGGCACGCACGGCTGACGTCGCATCGTCCGCATTGCCTCCGGCGCGCGTCGCGAGTTCGGCAGCCGTCACCGACGGGACCTCGATCGCGATGTCGAGCCGGTCGTAGAGCGCGCCCGAGACACGCCGGCGATAGCGTGCGACCCGCTCCGGCGTGCACCCGCAGCGTCCGCTCGCGTGCCCGAGCCACCCGCACGGGCACGGATTCATCGCGCCGACGAGCTGGAAGCGCGCCGGAAACTCGCTCTGCCTCGCCGCGCGCGAGATGTGCACGACCCCCGCTTCGAGCGGCTCGCGCAGCACTTCGAGCGCGTAGCGGTCCCATTCGGCGAGCTCGTCCATGAACAGCACGCCGTGATGCGCGAGCGAGATCTCGCCCGGGCGCGGGACCGATCCTCCCCCTGCCAAGGCCATGGCGCTCGCCGTGTGGTGGGGCGCGCGAAACGGCCGCTCGCGAAAGCGTCCGGGGCGAAACTGGCCGGCGAGCGACGCGATCGCCGCGGCTTCGAGCGCCTCGTCATCGCTCATCGGCGGCAGCAGTGGCGCAAGGCGCTGCGCGAGCATCGACTTGCCCGTTCCAGGCGGGCCGATCAGCAGCAGCGAGTGCCCTCCCGCCGCGGCGACTTCGAGCGCGCGCTTGCCCTGCGGCTGGCCGCGCACGTCGGCAAGCTCAGGGGCGCAATCGGCCGCGGGTGCAGGTGGACTGCGTGCGAGTGCCGGCAGGCGCGACGCTCCGGTGACGTGCCCGCAGACGGCGACGAGCGACGCTGCCGGCAGCACCGTCGCATCGGGGACGAGCGACGCTTCGCCCGCCGACGCCGCGGGGAGCACGAACGCGCGCCCGTCGTGGCGCGCCGAGAGGACCATCGCGAGCGCGCCGCGGATCGCGCGTAGCTCTCCGGTCAGCGCAAGCTCACCGGCGAACTCGTAGGGCGCGAGACCGTCGGCGGGGAGCTGACCGGTCGCCGCGAGAATGCCGAGCGCGATCGGGAGGTCATAGCGACCCGATTCCTTCGGCAGGTCGGCCGGCGCGAGGCTCACGGTGACCTTGCGCGCGGGAATGTCGTACTGCGCGTTCTGCAGCGCCGCCCGGACGCGGTCGCGCGCTTCGCGCACCTCGGTGTCGGCGAGCCCGACGATGGCGATGCCGGGAAGCCCGCCCGCGACGTGCACCTCGACCGTCACCTCAGGCGCGTCGACCCCCGACAACCCGCGCGTGCGAACCGAGGCGACGGCCACGCGACCCTCCTGGTCGAGGTGCGAGCCGCGACGGCGGCCCGATCCCGGCAGGGTCCTGCGCGGCCGGCTCGTGCGCGATCAGCCGTTCGGCTGAGGGGATGCGTGTCGAACCCGCGTCACGCTCCCCAGGGGAACTCTGCGAAACGGGAACGGACCCTGTGTCAGCGATCGGCCGCGCCGGGTCGAGCGGTGGGGATGCTCCGGCGCGCTCTGCACCGACCGCGAAGGCCGAGGGAGCGGGGTACCGTGACGCGCGAGTTCGGCTGCGGAACGCAGCCGGTGTTTGAGCCCGTTACGGTACCCCGCTCCCTCGGCCTTCGCGGTCGAACTCGCGCGCCGCGCCATCCCCGCCGCTTCCCGGCGCGGCCGATCGCTGACACAGGGTCCGTTCCCGTTTCGCAGAGTTCCCCTGGGGAGCGTGACGCGCTTCCGGGGCGTTGTGGGCCTGCTTGGCGTTACGCGCCACCGGGGGCTTTGCGCGCTTCGAGCTCCGCGACCCTCGCTTCGAGCGCCTCGACCTTCTCGCGCGTGCGCTTCAGCACGGCCGCCTGCACGTCGAACTCCTCGCGCGTGACGAAATCGAGCCTCGAGAGCCCGCTCTTCAGAAGCGCCTTCACGTTCTTCTCGACGTCCTTCGCCGGGGAGGCCTCGAACGCGCGCCCGAGCCGTGCGGCGAGATCGTCGATCGTCTTCGAATCGAGCATCGTCTGTCTCCTTCATTGCGCGCGAAAAACGTGCAGCGCGTGCGGGGGCTGCCCGCATATGGTGCAGCAACGCGCCGCGGCGAATCGAGGCACCGTCGAGCGCTTCTCGCAACATCTTGAGCAGCAACGACTTTATCGCCGCGGCACGGCAAATGCAAAGCGTGCTGCACGCAAGACGGTGCGGCGGCAGCCGCGTTCGTGCGAAGCGCGTCCTCAGGCGGGAGTTGCGACATGAAGCTGGTTTGCGCAGTCATCAAGCCGTTCAAGCTCGACGAGGTGCGCGAAGCGCTGTCGTCGATCGGCGTGCAGGGGATCACCGTCACCGAGGTGAAGGGATTCGGCCGGCAGAAGGGGCATACCGAGCTCTAC
>JAFEDF010000186.1 GCA_018241785.1 Pseudomonadota bacterium
CCAGCTGCTGCACGGGCTCAGGCGCAAGGCGATCGAGCTCGGCGTGCGCTGGATCGCCGACGAGGTCGTCGTGCTCGACGTCTCGGGAACCGCGATCCGCACGGCCGGGCTTCGCTCGGGCGCGTGGATCGCCGCGGCCGCGTTCGTCAACGCCGCGGGCGCGTGGTCGGCCGAGGTCGCGCGGATGGCCGGCATGGCACTCCCCATCTCACCGCTGCGCCGGTTCGAGCACTACTTCACCTGCGGCAACCCGATCGAGCGGCTGCCGTACGTGAAGGACGTGCAGCGGATGGCGTTCAGATCGGAGGGCGCCGGCTTCTCGGGAGGTGTCGTCGACTCGAACGAGCCTCGCGGCTTCAACTTCGGCGTCGACCACGACTACTTCGAGCGCGTCGTCTGGCCCGCGGTCGCGCACCGCTTTCCGCCGCTCGAAGCGGCGCGCTGCCACCGCACGTGGTCGGGGCTCTACGAGCAGTGCGAGCTCGACGGCAACCCGATCATCGGCAACTGGCCGGGCGTGCTCGACAACTTCCACGTCTGCGCGGGATTCTCCGGGCACGGCATGATGCACGCTCCGGCGGCGGGACGCGCGATCGCCGAGCGCATCGTCTTCGGCGAGGACCGGTCGATCGACCTCTCGCGCCTTTCCTACGCGCGCGTGCTTCGCAACGAGCCCTACGCCGAGCGCGGTATCCTTTGATGCGGAACCGTGCCGCAACGCGATCCGCGAGCGCCACTCGGACCGCAACGACCCAATTCGAGGTGACCAGATGACCACTCCCGCGATCAGCCGCTACCCGGTCCCGAAGCTCGAGGACCTTCCCGACGACATCCGTGCGCGCATCGCCGAAGTGCAGGAGAAGGCGGGATTCGTGCCCAACGTCTTCGTCACGCTTGCGCACCGCCCGGATGAATTCCGCGCGTTCTTCGCCTACCACGACGCGCTGATGCTGAAGGAAGGCGGCCTCACCAAGTCCGAGCGCGAGATGATCGTCGTCGCGACGTCGGGCGCCAACGACTGCCTCTACTGCATCGTCGCGCACGGAGCGATCCTGCGCATCTACGCGAAGAACCCGCTCGTCGCCGATCAGGTCGCCGTCAACTACCGCAAGGCCGACATCACGCCGCGGCAGAAGGCGATGCTCGCGTTCGCGATCAAGGTGTCGCTCGCGAGCGTCGAGCTCGAAGACGCCGATTTCGCGGCGCTGCGGGAGTACGGCTTCTCCGACGAGGACATCTGGGACATCGGCGCGATCGCGGCGTTCTTCGCGCTCTCGAACCGGATGGCGAACCTCATCACCATGCGGCCGAACGACGAGTTCTACCTGATGGGACGCGTGCCGAAGGGGAAGTGATCGAGACTCAACCGCTCGCGAGCGTCGGACACACGCGAGCGTCGATGATGGCGCGATCGGCAGTGGCGAGCGTGAGATCGTAGGTCAGGGCCGTCGCAACCAGGAAGCGATCGGCGGGGTCCGCGTGCGCCGGCATGATCTCGCGGCTGCGCATCGCAACTTCGTGGTTCAGAACCGCCTCGGCGACCGGGGCGCGCGCGAAGGCTTCGCTCAGCCATACGCGGGGCTCGCCGACGAGACGGATGCGCCCCTTCCCGGAGAGCGCCAGAAGCTCCCACACGCTGATCGGCGAAAGCCAGAACTCGTTGCCAGAACGCGCGAGCTCGGCACGAACGCGACGCCCCAACCGCTTCGGCTCGGTGAGACTCCAGAACCACACGTGCGTATCGAGCAGCAGCCTCAACGGCTCAATGCGTCCCAGATTCCGGGATCGGTCGCAGGGCTCACGATGTCCCCGACCGTGGCGCCGCGGCCCGCCATCGATCCGATCCAGTCCGATCCCTGGGGTTGTCTTCGCGGCGGGACGACCTCGGCGACCGGCTTGCCGTACCTCGTGATCAATATCGAGCGGCCGGTACGCTGCACGCGCTGCACCACCGCGAGGCAGGTCGCCTTGAAACGCGAGACC
>JAFEDF010000187.1 GCA_018241785.1 Pseudomonadota bacterium
CGATCGAGTCGCTGATCGCCGCCGCGCCCACCGGCGCCGAGGCGTACTTCTACCGGACGGCGACCGGCGCGGAGATCGATCTCTTGCTGAAACTTCCGGGCCGGCGCAAGCCGTGGGCGATCGAAGTCAAGCGCGGGCTGGCGCCGCGGATCGAGCGCGGGTTCCATGCCGCGTGCGACGCCGTGCGGCCCGAGCGCCAGTGGGTCGTGTACGGTGGCGCTGAGCGCTTTCCGCTCGGCGGCGACGTCGAGGCCGTGCCGTTGATCGAGCTCTGCGCGGAGGTTGCGGCGGCGTGAGCCAGTTCGACTTCCTTCAGCGCGAGTGGGCGGCAGTCTTCGAGGCGGCGTCGAAGGCCGAGGCGGCGGTGCATGCCGATCCGCGCACGGCATGCTTCTATGCCCGCCGCGCGTTGGAGTTGGCCGTGAGCTGGGCGTTCAAGCACGACGCTGCGCTGAAGCTCCCGTACCAGGACAACCTCTCCGCGCTGATCCACGAGCCGAGCTTCAAGCAGGCCGCCGGCGAGACGGTGTTCAGCAAGGCGCGGGTGATTGCCACGCTCGGCAACCGCGCCGCGCACAGCCATCGTCCGGTGCCCGAGTCCGATGCGCTGGCCGCGGCGCGCGAGCTGTTCCACGTCGCCTACTGGTTCGCGCGCACGTATGGCCGCGCGGATCGGCCGGCGCCGGGCCTTGCCTTCGATGTCTCCGCGCTGCCGCGACCCGCGCAGATGGCGGCGCAGACAGCGGAGCAGTTGCAGACGCTGGAAGCGCGCCTGCGCGAGAAGGACGAGAACCTCGCGGCGCTCCTCGCCGACAAGAGCGCGCTCGACGAGGAGCTCACGCGCCTGCGCGCCGAGGTTGCCCAGGCGAAGCAGGCGGCTGCGGCGCAGCCCGACACGCACGACTACTCCGAGGCGGAAACCCGCGACACCTTCATCGATCTGCTGCTGAAGGAGGCCGGCTGGCCGCTCGACGAGGAGCGCGATCGCGAATTCCCGGTCACCGGCATGCCGACCACTGCGACGGGGGGCTCGGGCGAGGGCTTCGTCGATTACGTGCTGTGGGGCGACGACGGCAAGCCGCTCGCGCTGGTGGAGGCCAAGCGCACGCGCCGCGACCCGCGCGTCGGACAGCAGCAGGCCAAGCTCTACGCCGACTGCCTGCAGCGGCAGTTCGGCCAGCGGCCGGTGATCCTCTACTCCAACGGCTACGAGCACTGGCTCTGGGACGACACGCGCTATCCGCCGCGCCGGGTGCAGGGGTTCTACAAGAAGGCGGAGCTCGAGCTCATGATCCATCGGCGCGAGACGCTTCGCCCGCTCGCCGCGGCGACGATCAGCCCGACGATCGTCGAGCGCCACTACCAGATGCGCGCGATCCGCCGCGTCGCCGAGGCCTTCGAGCGCGACCACGACCGCAAGGCGCTGCTCGTGATGGCCACGGGCGCCGGCAAGACGCGCACGGTGATCGCGCTCTGCGATCTCCTCATGCGCTGCAACTGGGCCAAGCGCGTGCTCTTCCTCGCCGACCGCGTGGCGCTCGTCAACCAGGCGGTGAACGCGTTCAAGCGCTTCCTTCCGGACGCATCGACCGTGAACCTCGTCACCGAGAAGGAGGCCGAGGGGCGCGTCTACGTCTCGACCTATCCGACGATGATGGGGCTGATCGACGAGACGGCCGACGGCGAGCGCCGCTTCGGCGTGGGTCACTTCGACGTCGTGATCATCGACGAAGCGCATCGCTCGGTGTTCCAGAAGTATCGCGCCATCTTCGACTACTTCGATTCGCTCCTCGTGGGCCTCACCGCGACGCCCAAGGACGAGGTGGACCGCAACACCTACAGCCTCTTCGATCTCGAGGACGGCGTGCCCACCGACGCCTACGCGCTCGATGAGGCCGTGCGCGACGGCTTCCTCGTCCCGCCGCAGGCGGTCTCGGTGCCGCTCAAGTTCCAGACGGAATACGCGCAGAGTTTGATCGACGCCTTCTCGAACAAGGACAAGCCTCCGCACATCGCCATCTCGGTCGACATGCTCGACACCGGCATCGACATCCCGGAGGTGGTGAACCTCGTCTTCTTCAAGCTGGTCCGCTCGAAGACCAAGTTCTGGCAGATGCTCGGGCGCGGAACGCGGCTCTGCCCGGATCTCTTCCGGGCCGGGCGAGGACAAGAAGTTCTTCTACCTCTTCGACTACTGCCAGAACCTCGAGTACTTCAGCGAGGACATCCCCGGCACCGACGGCTACGCCGCCGAATCGCTCGCCAAGCGCTTGTTCGACGCGCGACTGGAGCTGATCGCGGCCCTCGATGGCCGGTCGAAGGAGGCGCTGGCCGGGGCAGTCAGCGAGGCGGCCGCGACCTACGGCGAGCCCCGGACGGACGAGGACGTGCGCCGGGCCGCCGCGGAGCTCCTGCAGCGCGAAGTCGCGGCGATGAAGCTCGACAACTTCCTCGTGCGGCCGCACCGGCGCCTGGTCGAGAGGTACGCAAAGCCCGAAGCGTGGGTGGCATTGGCGTCCGATGCCCTCGTCGAGCTCTCCCACGAGGTGGCAGGGCTCCCCACGGAAGTCGATCCCGAGAACGAGGAGGCGAAGCGCTTCGATCTCCTTGCGTTGAAGCTACAGCTTTCGCTGCTGCACTCCGGATCGGGCTTCGAGCGGCTGCGCGACCGGGTGAAGGACATCGCCGGACTCCTGGCGGAGAAGGATGCGATACCGATGGTCCGCGAGCAGATGGCGCTCATCCAGGAGGTCATGACCGACGAGTGGTGGCACGACGTCACGGTGCCGATGCTGGAGTCGATGCGGCGCCGTCTGCGCGGGCTCGTGCAGCTCATCGACAAGCGCCAGCGCAAGCCGGTGTACACGGACTTCGAGGACGAGACCGGCGCGGAGACCGGCTTCGCGCTGCCGGGTGTCGCCGTCGGCACCGATCCAGCCAGGTTCATTGCCAAGGCGCGGGCGTTCCTGCGCCAGCATCTCGATCCCGTCGCCATCGCAAAGCTCCGGATGAACCGGCCGCTCACGTCGTCCGACCTCTCCGAACTGGAACGGCTGCTCGGCGAGAGCGGCGTGGGCGAGCCGGAGGACATCCGCCGCGCGGCGGAGAATGCGCAAGGGCTCGGGCTTCTCGTGCGTTCGCTCGTCGGGATGGACCGGGCGGCCGCCAAGCAGGCCCTGGTGAGGTTCACGAACGGAAAGACGCTGACCGCGAACCAGCTCGAGTTCGTCAGCCTCATCGTCGATCACCTGACGGAGCACGGCGTGGTCGAAGCGGCGCGGCTCTACGAATCGCCGTTCACGGATTTCGCGCCGCATGGCCCCGACGCGCTCTTCAAGGCAACCGAGATGGATGAACTCCTTCGAACATTGCTGGCCGTGCGCGCGAACGCGGTCGCCGCATGAACCACGGTGCGGGCCCCACCATCGTCGTTGCGGTCAGCAATCCGACACCGGGGATCGACCGCAGCGTGGTGCAGGCGGGTGGCCATCGGCAAGTGTCGAACAAGGCGAAGCTCGAGGAGGGAAGTCCATGTCCAGTCTGGCAACGCATTATTCGGCCCGCGACATCGAGGCGCGAATCCTGGCAGCCATCCGGGCGGCCGGACTCGATCCCGAACAACACCTCTCGCCCGAGGAGCTGGGGGCGCTCGACCATTTTCATACCGGTGGGCTTCGCGCTTCGCGCGAGTTGCTGGAGCTCGCGCAGATCCGGGCCGAGGATCATGTCCTCGATATCGGATCCGGGCTCGGCGGTCCCGCCCGGCTGCTTGCTTCGACGATCGGCTGCCGCGTCGACTGCGTCGAAATGTCTCCCGATTACTGCGCCGGCGCAGCATTGCTCAATCGGCTGACCGGCCTCGAGGACCGAATCACGGTACGCCAGGGCAGCGCTCTCGCCCTGCCCTTTGCCGATGATTCGTTCGATGTGGTCTGGATGCAAAACGTCGGCATGAACATCGCAGACAAGCGGAAGCTCTACGAGGAAATCTTCCGCGTGCTCGAGCCAGGCGGGAGGTACGCGTTTCAGGAGATGGCCGCCGGACAAGTGGCGCCGTCGCATTTCCCGCTTCCCTGGGCCACTGAGCCCGCCGACAGCTTCCTAGTCTCCCCCGATGAGATGCGCTCGGCTCTGGGCGGATGCGGGTTCATCGCCGAGGTGTTCGAAGACACCAGCGACACTCACTTGAGCAGGACCCTCGCCAATGCCACGCCCGCCATGCCGGGACGACTGGGCCTCGCGGTATTCGTCGTCGATCTCGCGCAGAAGGCCGCGAACGCGCGGCGCAGCCTGGAGGAGGGCGAGGTTCGGCTGGTCAGAGGGGTTTTCAGGGTGAATTGATCACATGGCCACCTTGCCACGCGGAACTCCGTACTTACCGCGCGGTATACCCGGTCAGGGTATCTTGACATATACCCATGCCAGGTATAAAGTGTGCTGATGGACACGACCGAGGTTCGGGGAGAGACCGCGGGTACCGCCGCGGGGGACGAGAGCGCGGCTGCTGCGGTAGCGCCCGATGCCGTGCAGGCGGACGCCTCGGACGGGGCGCCGGCCGCCGGCCGGCTGGACGCGCGTGCCGATCTCGCGCTCGAAGGCATGACCTGCGCGGCGTGCGCAGCGCGGATCGAGAAGGTGCTGAACCGCGTCGACGGCGTCGAAGCCGCCGTCAATTTCGCGACCGAGACCGCGCGCGTTCGTTACGACGCTGCGCGAGTCGATGCCGATCAACTGATCGCCGCGGTCGCCCGCGCCGGATACGGGGCGCGCGTCAAGGTCGACGCCGCCGCCGAGCGCGAAGAGGAGGCGCGGCGCCGGCTCGCGTCGTGGCGCGCGCTGCGGCGCGAGCTCGCGCTCGCCATCGTGCTCTCGGCACCCTTCGCCGTGCAGATGGTGGCGATGGTGTTCCCCGGTGGTGGGCACCACGAGTTGCTGCCGCGCTGGCTGCAGTTCGCGCTCGCCACCCCCGTCCAGTTCATCGTCGGGCGCCGCTTCTACGTCGGCGCGTGGCACGCACTGCGCGGCGGCGGCGCGAACATGGACGTGCTGATTGCGCTCGGCACGTCGATCGCGTGGCTGTGGAGCGCCGTCGTCACGCTCGGCGGCTTCGACCAGCACGTCTATTTCGAGGCTTCGGCTTCGATCGTCACGCTGGTGCTGCTCGGAAAGGCGCTCGAGACGCGCGCGCGCGCGCGCACTTCGGCGGCGATCGAGGGCCTCCTGCGGCTGCAGCCGGCGGTCGCGCACGTCGAGCGCGATGGACACGAGGTCGATGTTCCGCTCGCCGAGGTCGCCGCCGGCGACCGTTTCGTCGTTCGCGCCGGCGAGTCGGTGCCGGTCGACGGGACGATCCTCGACGGAGCCTCGACCCTCGACGAGAGCATGCTGACCGGCGAGAGCCTGCCGGTCGCGCGGCGTGCCGGCGAGCGCGTTCACGCCGGAACCGTCAACCTCGACGGCGTGCTTCGCTGCATCGCAACTGGCGTCGGCAGCGACACGCTCCTCGCCGGCATCGTCCGCCTGGTCGGCGAAGCGCAGGGGACGAAGGCGCCGATCCAGCGCCTCGCCGATCGTGTGTCAGGAGTGTTCGTCCCGGTCGTCGTCGTGATCGCGCTCGTCGCGTTCGCCGGGGTCTGGTGGGTGACCGGCGATCCCGTCGCGGCCCTCGTCAACGCCGTGGCGGTGCTCGTCATCGCGTGCCCCTGCGCGCTCGGCCTCGCGACGCCCGTTGCGATCATCGTCGGGACCGGACGCGGCGCGCAGCTCGGTGTGCTGATCAGGAATGCCGTGGCGCTCGAGAATGCCGGACGGCTGACGACGCTCGTCGTCGACAAGACCGGGACGGTGACCGAAGGGCGGCCGCAGGTGACCGGGGTGCACGTCTTCGACGGCAGGTCCGCCGACGACGTGCTCGCCGGTGCCGCCGCGCTCGAGCAGGGCGCGTTGCACCCGCTCGCGCAGGCGATCGTCCGCACGGCACGCGAGAAGCACCTTGCGCTCCCGCCGGTCACCGGCTTCGGCGCGATCGCCGGGCGCGGCACGCGCGGGCGGCTGGTCGACGGAGGCACCGAGATGCGGGTGGGCTCGATCGCCTTCCTCGAAAGCGAGAGCGTGCCGATCGATCGCACCGCGATCGAGGCGCGGACGGCTGCCGGCGAGAGTGTCGTCGGCGTCGCGATCGATGGGCGCCTCGCCGGAGCGATCATGCTTGCCGACCGCGTGCGCCCGAGCTCGGCGGCGGCGATCGCGCGCCTGCGCGCCCAGAAGGTGGACGTCGTGATGCTCTCCGGCGACAACCCTGCGACGGCTGCCGCGGTCGCGCGCGAGGTCGGCATCGGGCGCGCCGAAGGCGCGATGACTCCCGCCGGCAAGGCCGCGGAGATCGCGCGCCTGCGCGGCGCGGGCGAAGTTGTCGGCATGGTCGGCGACGGCATCAACGACGCGCCTGCACTCGCGGCGGCGGACGTGAGCTTTGCGATCGGCGCGGGCTCCGCCGTTGCGATCGAGGCGGCCGACATCACGATCCTTCGCGACGACCTCGCCGCGGTTGCCGACGCGATCCTCCTATCGCGTGCGACGCGCAACAAGATTCGCCAGAACCTGTTTTTCGCCTTCGCCTACAACGTACTCGGGATTCCGCTCGCCGCACTCGGCTTCCTGAGCCCGGTGATCGCGGGTGCGGCGATGGCGGCGAGCTCGGTGTCGGTCGTGACCAATGCGCTGACACTGCGGCGCTTCAGGCCGACGGCCGTGCGCCGGAGCGGCATCATCGACGGGGCCGTGGCGCCCCGAACTTGACGAGAGGAGCAAGCGATCATGGAAACGGTAACCATCGAAGTCGGCGGCATGACGTGCAACGGGTGCGTGGCGAGCGTCACGCGCGTGCTGAAAGCGGTGCCCGGCGTCGCCGATGCGAAGGTGAGCCTCGATCCGGGTTCCGCGACCGTGGCGTTCGACGCCGCGCGGACCAACGTTCCCGCGCTCAAGGCGGCGATCGAGGGTGCGGGCTATGACGCGCGCGGCTGAGCCCGCGCAATCCCAGGCGCGGCCGAAGGCTCGGCCGGTGCGCCGGCGCGAGGCACACCCTGAGCACCCGGTCGTCGCGCGAAGCGACGATCGCGCGGCTGCCCTCGCGAAGCGCATCCATCGCATCGAAGGCCAGGTGCGCGGCATCGAGCGCATGCTCGACGAGGACCGCTACTGCGTCGACATCCTGACCCAGGTCTCGGCCGTGCAGTCGGCGCTCGACGCGCTCGCGCGCGAACTCCTCGAGCACCACCTGCACGGCTGTGTCGCCCACGCGATCGTTTCAGGCGACGGCGAGCACGCGATCGACGAGGCGCTGGCGGTCATCCGCCGCTTCGGGCGCTGATCGGCTGACGCGCGGCGGCCGGCGGACTGCGCTCAGCGGGGGGCGATCTTGTCGCACCACGCGGAAAACGCCGCGAGGTACTTGGTCAGGAAGTCACGCGTCGAATCGGTGACGAGCTGACCCTGCGCGTCGAACAGGCTCGCGGCATTGCCGATGTAGGCCTCCGGCTGCTGCATCGCCGGCATGTCGAGGAACACGAACGACTGCCGGATGTGATGGTTGGCGCCGAACGCGGCGAGCGCGCCCGGCGAGACGCTGACCACCGCGCAGGGCTTGCCCGACCAGACGCTCTTCCCGTAGGGGCGCGAGCCGACGTCGATCGCGTTCTTGAGGAGCCCGGGAACCGAGCGGTTGTATTCGGGCGTGACGAAGATCACCGCCTGTGCGCGGCCGACGCGGCTGCGAAACGCGGCCCATCCTGCGGGAGGCGTGTCGGTGTCGAGGTCCTGGTTGTAGAGCGCAAGGTCGCCGATCTCGACGATCTCGAGGGCGAGCGACGCGGGGGCGAGCCGGACGAGGGCGTTCGCCGTCTTGCGGCTCAACGATTCCTTGCGAAGGCTTCCGACGAGTACTGCAACATCGCGTGGTGAGGTCATGGTGGTCGAATCCCGATGGTTGATCGCTTCGTGGCGCCCGGAAGCCGGGTGCAGCGAATCGGGTCGATTATCTCGCAATGCGACAGGGGTGGGGACGTGCGGCGTGCGCGCGAGGCGTCGAGACGGTCGTCCGCGCAATGGCCGCCGCCGACGCGGTTCCCGCAGGCCGTGCCCCTGCCGTGCAGCCGTGCCGGCCGCGTGTCGCCGAATGGCATAATCCCCGCCGTCGGGGTGTAGCGCAGCCCGGTAGCGCGCTTGCTTTGGGAGCAAGATGTCGGAGGTTCGAATCCTCTCACCCCGACCACCGGCATCCGGTCTGTTCCAGTCGCGCGCGCCGCGACGCGGCGCGCTACGATCTGGTGCTGCGTACCGGAGGCCGGACCGGGTGGGCAATCCGTAAGAGCAGCTCCAAGCTCGCTGCGGAGATCGACGGCTTCTTCCACACCTGGGCGACGAGGCGGGGTGCCGCCGATTACTGGCACTGGTTGCCGGTCGCGTCCATTCCACCATCGACCCCGCCGGAGCATGCCGACGGCGGTCCGCTCGCATGCTTCGAGGCCTTCGCCAACGCCCACGACGAGTGGAAGCGCACGACCGGCGGGCCGTGCTGTTGCCGTCGATCGGGGTTCGGGACCGAGCGCGGAGGCGCCGCGCCGGGTGGCACGCTGATCGCCGCCACGTCGCCCGGCGTGTTGCACTGGTTTCCGGTAGCGTCGGCCCCACCGTCCGGGCCACCCGAGCAAACCTGGGCATGGGCCGGGGCGGCGCAAGCCAGGGCAACTGCGAACGCTGTCAATTGAACGATGTTCATCCGGCCTCTCCAGGTTGCTTCTGAGCAGCACGCTGGACGTGCTGGCGCCGTGAGCTGGTCGCGGCGATCAATATGCGGGCGAAGGGGGTGGCGCGCGCCCCCGTTTCAGGGGGTATCGGCGAACTGGGGACGGTCCGCCTCGATCACGGGGACGACGAATGCGGTACCCTTTGTCCATCGACCAGGGCCGGCTCGCCTCCCATTGACGAAACGCGCTGCCGACATCGCGAATATTCGCTCGCTCTGCGCGCTGGGTCTGCCTGGCGAGCAGTTGATCCCGGCCATCCTGGAAGCCCTCCGCGAGATCATTCCATCGGCCTGCAACCTTTTCGACTGGACCGACGCTCGCGGCAATCTCGTCCGTTACTATTTCGAGGGGCCGATCAACCCGCAGGTTGCGCGTCACTACTTCGAGGAATTTCACAACCGGCGCGAACAGGAGGCCATGCCGGCGTTTCGCGAGGTGGTCGAGCGCAGCGTCGTGCGCAGTGCGACCGAACTCGACCATCCGGCGTTCTTTCGCTCAGCGCTGTACCACGAGATCTGGAAGCCGCAAGGACTCCACTATCGTGTCGAGGCAGTCGTCCACGACAGCCGGCGCCGGCCGCTTGGATCACTGGTGCTGTACCGCGCTCCCGGCGACCTAATATTCTCCAAGTCCGAGGAGGCACTGCTCGGTTCGCTCGTGCCCTACATTGCCGGCGCACTGGAAAGGGGGAATTCGTTGCCGCAGGATTTCACCCCGCGACGCGGTCGTCGTGCCCTGCTGTCGCTGTCAAGCGAGGGTGAACTGCAGCATCTTTCGCACGACGCGCACAAGATGCTCCTGCTCGCGCACGGTGGGATCACACCGGATGCGGCAGGGCAGGCGCCGAGGCGTCAGGCGTACCCGACGCTCGAGCGGCTGGTTGCGCAGGTGCGACACCGGGGCGCGTCATCGCGTGGCAACGCGAGCCTGACCGTTGAAAACGCGTGGGGCCGATTTCGCTTTGACGCGGAGCCCCTGGCACCTCTCGATCCGGCGGCCCCGGCGACCATCCACGTGACGATCGATCACGACGAGCCGCGGGCCGTTGCCGAGCGTCGCGCGCTCGGCACGCTTCCGCTGTCGGTCGTGCAGAAGGAAGTGTGCGCGCTGCTGCATGCAGGCTGCGCGCAGGCGCAGATCGCGGCGGCATTGTCAGTCGCTCCGTCGACCGTGGCGGATCACGTCAGGAAGATCTACCTGAAGCTGGACGTGCATTCGGTACATGAGCTGCGACAGATGCTGAACGCGGCAGGTGCGAATGAAGCGGCCGGTTGACGACCGTCACCCTCGGTCCGGCAGCGGTCCGATGGGCGCTGCGCCCCATTACGGACTGGGGATTCGCCGCGCAAAGGCAGCGGATGCGGTATGCATTTCGGCACTTGCCACGCAGGTGTTCCTGGATACCTACGCCATCGATGGCATCCGTCCTTCGCTCGCGCTGGAAGTTGCCGAGACGCTGTCGCCAACGATCATTGAGGATCTGCTTGGACAGCCGGCTCGCGTCTTCCTTGTTGCAGAGATTGGCGGCCGGATGATCGGATTCGCACAGCTGACGGAGCGCGCGCCGCACGGACTGGTCCCGTTTACATCGTCCGCAGAGCTCAATCGCCTGTATGTGCAGGAGCGGTTCTGCGGACGCGGCATCGGTACGGCGCTCTTGTTCCAGGCGGAGACAGTGGCCGGCGCAAACGGTGCTGCGGGGATGTGGCTCACCGCCTGGTCCGGCAATGCTCGTGCGCTCGGCTTCTACGCGAGTCGCGCCTACACCGAACTCGGTTCGATTCCGTTCACGGTCCAGGGCGAGGAGTACGAGAACAGGTTGTTCGCGAAACCGCTCGAAACAGGAAAACCGTCGCAACGCGCATGACCTGCGTGCAATCGGCGCTTTCCTGCGGTCCGGTCCGCTGACACCGTTCGCTACAGCAGCGTGTCGGTCAGCCGCGCGAGGTTCTCGATCGCACGCCGGGCGAGCGGAACGTGCCGGCGCGATTCCATCGTCACGTGCTCGCTCTTTGCGAGGTAGCCCTCCTGCACCGCGCGCAGCTGCGCGACGACGCTGCGATCGACGATCAGCACGCTCACCTCGGCGTTGAGCGCAAACGAGCGGATGTCGAAGTTCGACGACCCGATCACGGCAACGCCGTCGTCGATCGACAGGTGCTTTGCGTGCAGGAAGCTGCCGCGGTGATGATGGATGCGGATGCCGGCGCGGAGCATCTCCGCGTAAAACGACTGCTGGGCGAGCTGGACGAGCGGCTTGTTCGACTCGGCGTCGACGATGAGGTCGACGGCGACGCCGCGACGCGCAGCGCTCGTCATCGCGGCGAGGAAGGCGGCGTTGGGGATGACGTACGGGGCGGTGAGGACCACCCGCGAGCGCGCCCCGTACATCAGCGCGATCATCACTGCCTCGGAGGTCCCCTCGTTGTAGCCGGGACCGCTCGGCACCACCTGCGCGAGCCCGTCGACCGACAGGTTGAGCTCGGGCGGGGCGAGGTCGTCCGATTCCGGCGGAAGCGTTCCAGTTTCGAGGTAGCGGTCGCCGAGCAGCACCGCGTGCAGGTGGCGCACGATCGTGCCCGTCGAGCGCACCAGCAATTCCTCGTTGACGAGTCCGCGGTTGGCGTGCGCGCTGACGATGTTCTGCGAGCCGAAATACGCAACGTCGCCGTCGACAACGACGAGCTTGCGGTGATTGCGAAGGTCGAAGCGTGCGGCGTTGGGGCCCCAGAACCTGAGCGGCATCGCCGCGATCACCTCGATGCCCTCGGCACGCAGCGACGGGCCGAGGGCCGCGAGCCCCGTGCGCGAGCCGATCGCGTCGAGGAGGAGCCTGACCGCGACGCCGCGCCGCGCGGCGGCAACGAGGGCGGCGGCGACGCTCCTGCCGACTTCGTCGTCCTCGAAGATGTAGAAGAGGAGGTGAACATAGCGGCGCGCACGCCCGACGTCGGCGATGACGCGCTCGATCGCATCACCGTAGTCGGGCAGGAGCTCGAAGCGGCAGCCGCCGACCGCGGGAAACTCGGACAGCGAATCGGCGAGCCGCAGCGCGGGCAGCAGCTCGGAGGGCACCGGATGCCCGACGCGCGCCTCGAACGCCTCGGGACGCGGAACGAGCCCGCGGATCAGCTCGGAGATCTGCTTCTGCACGCGGTAGCGCCTGCGCGGCATCCACGCGCGCCCGATCAGGAGGTAGAGCACGAGCCCGGGCCAGGGCAGGAAGAAGATGAGGAGCAGCCATGCGCGCGCAGCCGCGGGGGGGCGCCTTTGCGGCACGTAGAAGAGCGCGCCGACGCGAACGATCCACTCGCTCGCGGCGTACAACGCGCCCCAGTCGGCGTGCGCGAGCGGAACGAGGGCGGCGGGGGCGACAGGCATGGCGGGCGCGGGCTGGGCGCGATGGTACCGCGCCGCCCGCGCTTGCGCCGGCGTCAGTGGTTCGAGGTGAAGCTTCCCGACTGGTAGTCGTGCACCGCCTGGTAGATCTCGTCCTTCGTGTTCATCACGAACGGGCCGTACTGCGCGATCGGCTCGCCGAGCGGCTTTCCCGCGATCAGCAGCACGCGCGCCGCGGTTCCGGCCTCGATCACCACGCCGTCGCTCCCTGATGCGTTGGCGAGGATCGCCATCCGCTCGCGGCCAACCTGCGTTCCGGCGATCGTGACGTCGCCGCGGTACACGTAGACGAAAGCGTTGTGCGACGCGGGCAGCGCCTGCGCGAAGCGCGTCCCCGCCGGCAGCTCGAGATCGAGGTAGATCGGCTCGGTCGCGTCGCGCGACACCGCCCCGTCGACGCCGTGGCTCGTCCCCGCGATCACGCGCGCGGTGACGCCTTCCGGCGTCGTGAACGACGGGATCTCGCGCGCCTTGATGTCGCGATACCACGGTGCGTTCATCTTGTCCTTCGCGGGCAGGTTGAGCCACAGCTGGAAGCCCTCCATCCGGCCTTCCTCCTGCTCGGGAAGCTCGGAGTGGACGATCCCGCGCGCAGCGGTCATCCACTGCACGTCGCCGTTCTCGAGCAGCCCCTCGTGTCCGGCGCTGTCGCGGTGGCGCATGCGCCCGGCGATCATGTAGGTGATCGTCTCGAAGCCGCGGTGCGGGTGATCGGGGAAACCGCCGATGTAATCCTGCGGGTCGTCGGTGCCGAAAGCGTCGAGCATCAGATACGGATCGAGCCTTCGCTGCAGCGGCTGCGTCAGCACGCGCGTCAGCTTCACGCCGGCGCCGTCCGAGGTCCGCTGCCCGGTGACGAGCTGCTCGACGCCACGCGGGTTCGC
>JAFEDF010000188.1 GCA_018241785.1 Pseudomonadota bacterium
GAAGTTCGCCCGTGATTCGGACGGATACCCGGTGGTCGCGCGCGAAGAATTCCTCCGCAACATGATTGGAACCCACCAATCCCAGGCGCCCGCCAAAACCGATGACCCCTCCTTCGAGGTGAATGTCGCCGCGTTGCAACGACTCCGCGCTGAGGCGTAGAGTTCGATCGCCATGGGTCGTCGCCGCACGATCAAAACCGGTCAGGACCTCCCGCCGCGGGTGTATCTGCACTACGGTGCCTATCGCTACGTGCCGCGCTTTGGTCGCCCGGTGTCGCTCGGACGCGACTACGCCGAGGCGATGCGCAAATGGGCGCTCCTGAAGCAGCCGGTGAGTCCAACCGGCACGGTCGGCGCGCTGCTCGACTGGTACCTCGTGCACGTCGCCAAGAAGAAGGCAACGCGGACGTACGAAGACAACATCAAGGAAGCGGTGTACTTGAGGGCGGGACTCGGCCACATCCCGATCATGGCGCTCCGGCCCAAACATGTCGCCAAGTACCTGGCGCAGCGCGCCGACGATGGCGCCGCGGTGCGCGGCAATCGCGAGAAGGCGCTGCTCTCGCACTGCTTCACCAAGGCGATGGTGGAAGGCTTGGTCGACGCCAATCCGTGCCGCGGCGTGCACCGCAACCGGGAGCGGCCGCGCGAACGGATGATCGAGGATGCCGAAGCCGCAGCGGTCTAAGCGAAGGCGGTAGCGTCGGTCCGACGCATGATGACGTTGATCTACGCGACCTGTCAGCGACCCGAGGACTGTTTGCTGCTCGGGCCGGCCAACATTAAACGCGAGCTATAACCGAATCTGGTGTACGGCGATGAGTTGAAGAAGGCGGCGTGACCTGCTGGAATTCGATTGTCGAGATCGGGTTTCAGCGTCCACAAGGGAGTCACGCCACCATGAGCAAGGATACGGTAGTTGAACTGCGTCAACCAGAGGGACAGGACCTGTTGAGCGCGATGTTGCGCGAGGGAGCACAGCGCCTGATTGCCGAGGCGTTGCAGAGTGAATTCGACGAGTATCTGGCGCAGTACGCTGGGCACCGCGATGAGCTCGGCCGTGCGGCGGTGGTGCGTAACGGCTTTCAGCCGCGAAGGGAACTGTTGACCGGTCTCGGTCCGGTCGGGGTACGGGTGCCGAAGATGCGCTCGCGCACCGAGGAGCCGGCGGTGTTCCGCTCGACGCTGGTGCCGCCCTACGTGCGACGGGCGAAGGCCGTCGATGCCGTGCTGCCATGGTTGTACCTGCACGGGGTGTCGACCGGCGACATGCGCGAGGCGCTCGCCGCGCTGGTCGGGCCGGAGGCCAAGGGTTTGTCGGCGCCGGTGGTGGCGCGCCTGAAGCATCGGTGGAGTGAGGAGTACCGGACCTGGCGACGCAAGCCGCTGGGCCAGGAGCGCTGGGTGTACGTGTGGGCCGACGGCATCTACTCGGGGTTGCGGGCCGAGGACGCGCGGTTGTGCGCGTTGGTACTGATCGGGGTCAACGAGCGCGGTCAGAAGCGCTTTCTGGCCATCGAGGACGGGGTGCGCGAATCGAAGCAAAGCTGGCTCGATCTCTTGCGCGACTTGAAGGAACGCGGGTTGACGCTCGCACCGAATCTGGCCGTCGGCGACGGTGCGCTCGGCTTCTGGGCGGCACTGGCGGAGATCTTTCCAACGACGCGGCAGCAGCGTTGTTGGGTCCATAAGACTGCGAACGTGCTGAACTACTTGCCGAGGTCGCTGCAGGCGCGGGCCAAGGCCGGACTGCACGACATCTGGATGGCGGACACCCGGGTCCATGCCGAGACCGCGTTCGACCGCTTCGTGACGAGCTACGCCGCCAAGTATCCGAAGGCCACCGAGTGCCTGGCCAAGGATCGCGCCGAGTTGCTTGCGTTCTACGCGTTTCCGGCCGAGCACTGGACGCACCTTCGCAGCAGCAACGTCATCGAGTCGAGCTTTGCCACCATTCGGCATCGGACCGATCGCACCAAAGGCTGTCTGACGCGCGACGGCATGCTCGCCATGATCTACAAGCTCGGGCAATCGGCCGAGCGCAGTTGGCGACGCCTGCGCGGTTTCGCGTGGCTCGCCAAAGTCGTCGAGGGTGTCAAGTTCAGCGACGGGATCGAAGTGAAAACGGACACGCGCATCAGGGTAAGGAATCAGCCCAGCAGGCCCGCCGCCTGATCAGCTCGCGTACACCACATTTGACAAAAGCTCGCAGGTGATCGCCGAGCGCATGAGCGCGATCGGCGTGCCGGTGTTCATGGCCGACGTCAAGGGCGACCTCTCCGGGATCAGCCAGCCCGGGACGCGCTCGCCCGGGTTCGACGCCCGCCTCGCGCAGATCGGCGCCCACGCGCCCGCCTTCACCGCGATGCCGACGGTGTTCTGGGACGTTTTCGGCGAGCAGGGC
>JAFEDF010000189.1 GCA_018241785.1 Pseudomonadota bacterium
CGGCCGGAGGATCACCAGTGCGTGCGCCCGGTCGTCATCGTGCGCGGCAAGGCCAAGAAGGACATGAAGAACGACGAGGATTTCTGGGAGGTGCTCGAAGTGGTGCCGGGTGCGCCGCTGATGCAGAAGCCCGACGCGTTCGGCTGCAAGCTCGGCGACTACACCTGACCGGCAATGGTGCTCCCGGGCCCGCGTGGGTCCGGGAGCGCAGTTTCCCCCTTTTTGCCCGCCGCGCGCGCGGGCTCGCACTTGCGCATCCGGCGTCGCGCCGGCCGCGTGAAGGGTGGTGACTCGCTGTGTTCGATTCGATCCGCGTTCGGGGTGGGGCAGCGTGATCAACTGGGCGAACTTCATCTCGCAGTGCTTCAACGGGCTCGTGCTGGGCGCGCTCCTGGCGCTCATCTCGTCGGGCCTGACGATCATCTACGGCACGCTCGGCGTGCTGAACCTCGCGCACGGCGCGATGTTCATGCTGGGGGGGTATGCGGGCTGGATGGCCTACACCTACTCGGGCTCCTTCGTCGTCGCGGTAATCGCAGGATCTCTCTTCGGCATGGTGGTCGGCGTGGTGACCGAGCGGCTGATCATCCGCCACTTCTACTCGAGGCCCCCGGAAGACCAGTTGCTGGTGACCTTCGGGCTCGGCATCGTCTTCGTCGAGGCGGTGCGCTTCTTCTTCGGCAGCCTGTCGAAGACGGTCCCGCCGCCGCCGCTGCTCAAGGGCATCACGCCGCTCGGCTTCATGGTGTACCCGACCTACCGGCTGGGCCTGCTCGCCATCGTCGCCGCCGCGCTCCTGGTGCTCTACTTCGTGCTCTACCGCACGCGCATCGGCATGATCGTGCGTGCGGGCATCGAGGATTCGGTGATGGTGAGCTCGCTCGGCATCAACATCTACCGGATCTTCATGCTGGTGTTCGGCATCGGCGCGATGGCCGCGGGCTTCGCCGGGATCGTCAACGCGCCGGTGGTCTCGATCGCCCCCGACGTCGGCGAGGCGATCCTCGTGCAGACCTTCGTCGTCGTCGTCATCGGAGGCGTCGGCTCCTTCCCGGGGGCGGTGCTGGGCGGCCTCATCGCCGGTGAGATCATCAGCATCACGTCGATGGTCGATCCCGCCTATTCGTACGTGATGCTGTTCGTCGCGATGACGCTCGTGCTGGTGCTGCGCCCGCGCGGGCTGCTCGGCATGGCCGGGCGCGAGTAGACGGGAACGACGATGCTGAGACAACGCCGTTTTCTCCTCGTCGAATCGATCGCCGCCGTCGCGCTGATCGTGGCGCCGTTCGTGCTGCCGCATCTCGGCTTCGCGCCGACCACGATCGATCGCATCCTGATCATGGGCCTCGTCGGGATCGGCTTCGACCTCCTGTTCGGATACACGGGCCTCCTCTCGTTCGGCCAGTCCGCGTTCTTCGGCTCGGGCGGCATGGTCGCCGCCTGGCTGCTGACGCAGACCTCGTTCGGCAACACGATCGTCGCCGTCCTAATCGGCACGGTCGTCGCCGGCGTCATCGGCTATCTCGTCGGCCTCGTCGCGTTGCGCCGAACCGGGATCTACTTCGCGATGATCACGGTGGCGATCGCCGAAGTCTTCTTCTTCGTCGAGTTCAACCCGCTGTCGCAGTTCACCGGGGGCGAGAACGGGCTCCCCGGGGTGCCACCGCCGAACCTGAGCCTCGGCTTCACGACGCTCACCTTCGACGGCAGCCTGTCGATGTACGCGTTCTTCGCGTTCTGGTATTTCGTCGCGCTGGTGCTCGCGTTGCGCATCGTGCGCTCGCCGGTCGGCCTCGTGCTGCGCGCGATCCGCGAGAATCCCCTGCGCGCGCAGGCGCTCGGACACAACATCCTGCGCTACAAGCTCCTCGTGTTCGTGATCGCCGCGATGTACGCCGGTTTCGGCGGCGGGCTCCTCGGCCTCATGCAGGGCTTCATGCCGCCGGACGCGTTCATGTTCTCGACGTCGGGCGAGATCGTCATCATGACCGCGATCGGCGGCGCGGGCACGCTCGTCGGGCCGCTCCTCGGCGCCACCGTGTGGCTATACCTCAGCGACTTCTTCCAGACCGTCCTGAAACTCGGGGCCACCTGGAAGCTGGTCCTGGGTCTTGTCTTCGTCCTGCTGGTGATCTTCCTGCGCCATGGCCTCGTCGGCGGGATCAAGGACCTGTACGAACTCATGACGGGCCGCCCGCGGCGGAACTCCACCCCGGAGGAGCCGGCGGCCGGAGGGATCGCCGATCCCGCGGTTGCGTCTGCGGCCCCGCCAACCGCGGCGGCGGCCGGCGCGGGGGCATCCGGCCCGCCGGCAGCGGCGCGCCCGTCGCCGCGGGCAGAGGGCGCGAGGACGGCTTCGCACCTGCGGAAGCGAGCCGGCTTCAGCGGTCCGATCCTGCAGGCGACCGGGCTTTCGAAGCACTACGGCGGGGTCATCGCCAACTCGGACATCGACTTCAGCGTCAACGCCGGAGAGCTTCGCGGCATCATCGGGCCGAACGGCGCCGGCAAGAG
>JAFEDF010000018.1 GCA_018241785.1 Pseudomonadota bacterium
GAGCCCCGCCGAGTTGACGAGGAGCAGCGCCTGGCAGCAGGCGAGCAGAAAGATGTCGCGCCTCGAGGTCTTCACGTGGGTATGATATTCGTTGCGCGCGTCCGCCCCGCGGCCGCGCCAACGCACGCCCGCTTCCTTCATGACCATGCCACCGTCCACGACCGCGATCCTCGCCCCGGCTGCGTCGGAGATCCTCGACTTCTGGTTCCCGCCGGGGACGCGGGGCGAGCGCCGCGAATGGTTTCGCAAGGATGCCGGGTTCGACAGCACGGTGCGCGAGCGCTTCGGTGCCGCGCTCGCCGCCGGGCTCGCCGGAGCCTTCGGCGACTGGTGCGCACACGCGCGCGGGTCGCTCGCGCGCATCGTCCTGCTCGACCAGTTCACGCGCAACGCGTTTCGCGACACGCCGAAGGCCTTCGCCGGCGACGTCGCGGCACTTGCCACTGCCGAGGACGCGCTCGAGCAGGGCTTCGACCGCGAGCTCGCCCTCCACGAGCGCTGGTTCATGTACATGCCGTTCGAGCACGCCGAGTCGCTCGCCGAGCAGGACCGCTCGGTCGCGCTCTTCCGCGCGCTCGCCGGCGACGGCCTCGCCGGCCCGCTCGACTGGGCGCTGCGCCACCGCGCAGTGATCGAGCGCTTCGGTCGCTTCCCGCATCGGAACGCGATTCTCGGGCGGGAGTCGACCGCCGAGGAGATCGCGTTCCTGCGCGAGCCGAACTCGAGCTTCTGAATGGAGCGGCGAGTGGGCGCAAACGACGCCGCGAAACCGTACCCCGCGCCCATCGCGCTCCTCGGCGGCACGTTCGATCCGGTCCACTACGGCCACCTGCGCTTCGCCGACGAGGCGCGTGCGGCGCTGGCGCTCCCCGAAGTCCGCCTCGTACCGTCCGCCGTGCCGCCGCATCGCGGCGCGCCGGGTGCGAGCGCCGCCGACCGCCTCGCGATGCTGGAACTCGCCGTCCGCGAATTCCCCGGGCTCGTCGTCGACCCGTGCGAGCTTCGGCGCGGCGGGCGCAGCTACACCGTCGACACTCTGGCTGCGCTTCGCGATGCGCACCCGCGCACACCGCTCATCCTGCTCGTCGGCGCCGACGCGTTCCGCGGCCTCGCCGGCTGGCATCAATGGAGACGGCTGTTCGAGCTCGCGCACATCATCGTCGCGCCGCGCCCCGGCAGCACGCCCGGCGAAGGGCTGGCGCCCGAGCTCGCAGATGAATGGAACGCCCGCATCGCCGCCGATCCCGCGGTGCTGCGCTCCACCGTCGCCGGGTCGATCCACGTGCAGCCGATCAGCGCGCAGCCGATCGCGGCAACCGCGATCCGCGACGCCCTGCGCCGGCTGCCGGACGGCAGGGGCTCGCTCGCTCGATTGCTCCCGCCCGCCGTTTTGACCTATATTGAATCGAACCGCCTCTATCGATCCCCGACGAATGCGACTTGACCGGCTGCAGAGGATCGCTGTCGACGCGCTGGAAGACATCAAGGCCCGTGACATCAAGGTGCTCGATGTGCGCAAGCAGACCAGCCTCTACGACAGCCTCGTCATCGCGTCGGCGGATTCGGCGCGCCAGGCAAAGGCGCTCGCCCAGCACGTGCGCGACCGCCTGAAGGAGAGCGGCGCAACGATCCTCGGCGTCGAAGGCGAGCAGACGGGTGAGTGGATCCTGGTCGACGCGGGGGCGCTCGTCGTGCACGTGATGCAACCCGCGGTGAGGTCCTATTACAATCTCGAAGAGTTGTGGACGCCGCCGCCGCGGACGCGCCGTCTGCGGTGAAGCTTCGCGTCGTCGCGCTGGGGCATCGGATGCCGGCGTGGATCGACGCTGCGTTCGCCGACTACGCGAAGCGTCTTCCGCGCGACTGGACGCTCGACCTCGTCGCGCTGAAACCGGAGCCGCGCGATCGCGGGTGCGGCACCCTCGCCATGCTGGAGGCGGAATCGAAACGGATCGCCGCAGCGACCAGCGGGTGGACGGTGGCAGCCCTCGACGAGCGCGGCGCCGCCTGGTCGACCCGCGAGCTCGCCGGACAGCTCCGGCGCTGGCGCGACGACGGCCGCAATGTCGCGTTCGCGATCGGCAGCGCGGACGGGCTGCACCCCGAGGTCACCGCGCGCGCTGCGGCGGTGGTCTCGCTGTCCGCGCTGACGCTCCCGCACGGCCTCGTGCGGGTGATCATCGCCGAGCAGGTCTATCGATCGGCGAGCCTTCTCGCCGGCCATCCCTACCATCGTTCGTGACCCGCCCATGAGCGCACCCCTCCTGTACCTCGCTTCGCGCAGCCCCCGGCGCCACGCCCTCCTGCGTCAGATCGCGATCGAATTCGAGCCGCTGCTCCTGCGCGAAGCGGCCGGGCGCGACCGCGACGTCGTCGAGGAAACGCTCGACGCCGAGCCTGCTGCGCATTTCGTCGAGCGCATGGCGCGCACGAAGGCGCAGGTCGGCTGGCTGCGCGTGCAGAACCGCAAGCTTGCCGAGCGCCCGACGCTCGGCGCCGACACCGAGGTCGTGCTCGACGGCGACATCTTCGGCAAGCCGAAGGACCGCGATGACGCGATACATATGCTGAAGCGCCTTGCCGGCCGCACGCACCAGGTCCTGTCCGCGGTCGCGCTGCGCACGGCGGACGGGACCGAATTCGGGATCTCGGCCTCGAAGGTGACGCTGCGCAGGCTTGCCTCAGCGGAGATCGAGCGCTACGTGGCGAGTGGCGAGCCGATGGACAAGGCCGGCGGATACGCGATCCAGGGACTCGCCGCGGCGTTCGTCACGCGTATCGAGGGAAGCTACAGCGGCGTCGTCGGCCTGCCGCTCGCCGAGACCGCGGCGCTCCTCGCGCGTGCAGGCATCGCGGTGCCCTAGGACCGGCTCACGCCACGTTCACTCACGCGATCCGGCCTTAGCCAATGACGCAGGAGATCCTGATCAACGTCACGCCGCAGGAGACGCGCGTGGCGATGCTCGAGCAGGGGGCCGTGCAGGAACTGCACGTCGAGCGCGCGAGCGCGCGCGGCCTCGTCGGGAACATCTGCCTCGGCCGCGTCGTGCGCGTGCTGCCCGGCATGCAGAGCGCATTCATCGACATCGGCCTCGAGCGCGCGGCCTTCCTCCACATCGCCGACATCTGGGAGCACCGGCAGGACGGGCACGGCGAGCACCGGCCGATCGAGCGGATCCTCGCCGAGGGCCAGACGCTCCTCGTGCAGGTGATCAAGGATCCGATCGGCACCAAGGGCGCGCGGCTGTCGACGCAGCTCTCGCTCGCGGGCCGGCTGCTCGTCTACCTGCCGCAGGACTCGCACATCGGCATCTCGCAGCGCATCGAGGACGAGCAGGAGCGCGAACTCCTGCGCGGCCGGCTGCAGACGCTGCTCCCCGAGGGCTCGTCGGGAGGCTTCATCATCCGCACGATGGCCGAGTCGGCGAGCGAGCGCGAGATGCAGAACGACATCGCCTACCTCACCAAGCTGTGGCGTGACCTCACCGAGCGCTCGCGTGAGACGCCGGCCGCCGTCGTCCTCTACCAGGACCTGAACCTCGCACAGCGTGTGCTGCGCGACATGACGACCGACGACACAGTGCGCATCCAGGTCGATTCGCGCGAGACGTTCCTGCGCATGCAGGACTTCGCCCGTGAGTACACGCCGGCGCTCTTCGAGCGCATCGGGCACTACGCCGGAGAGCGGCCGCTGTTCGACCTTCACGGCGTCGAGGACGAGATCGAGCGCGCGCTCGCGCGGCGTGTCAACCTGAAGTCGGGCGGCTACCTGATCTTCGACCAGACCGAGGCGATGACGACCGTCGACGTCAACACCGGCGGATTCGTCGGCGGGCGAAGCTTCGACGACACCATCTTCAAGACCAACCTGGAAGCCGCCCAGGTGATCGCACGCCAGCTTCGCATCCGCAATCTCGGCGGCATCATCGTCATCGACTTCATCGACATGGAGAACGCCGATCACAGGGCTGCGGTGCTCGCCGAGCTCGGCAAGGCGCTCGAGAAGGATCGCACGCGGCTGTCGGTCAACGGCTTCACCCAGCTCGGCCTCGTCGAGATGACGAGGAAACGCACGCGCGAGTCGCTCGCACACGTGCTGTGCGAGCCGTGCCCGACCTGCGCCGGCCGCGGCGAGCTGAAGACCGCGCAGACGGTCTGCTACGAGATCCTGCGCGAGATCCTGCGTGAATCGAGGCAGTTCAGCGCGCGCGAATTCAGGATCCTCGCCGCGCAGTCGGTCATCGACATGTTCCTCGACGAGGAATCGCAGGGCCTCGCGCAGCTCGGCGACTTCATCGGCAAGCCGATCTCGCTGCAGGTCGAGACGCTCTACACGCAGGAGCAGTACGACGTGGTGCTGATCTAGCGCCCCCGCCCCCCGACGCGATGAAGCCGGCCGCCCCGGTGCTGCAGTGACCGTACGCAGGACGACGCCCTCCGCGGTCGAGCCCGACCACCTGGTGGTCGCCGCGGCTTCGCTCGCGGCCGGCGTCGAGTGGATCGAAGAGCGCCTCGGAGTGCGGGCGAGGCCCGGTGGCCGCCATGCCGCGATGGGCACGCACAACGCCCTTGTCTCGCTCGGGCGGCGCCTCTACCTCGAGGTCATCGCGATCGACCCCGAAGGAGCCGCGCCGTCGCGATCGCGCTGGTTCGACCTCGACGCCCCGCTGATGCGCGAGCGCCTCGCCGCAGGGCCCGCGCTCGTCCACTGGGTCGCGCGGACGCCGGCCATCGATGCCGATGCGGCACGTTGCGCCGAGCTCGGTGCGCCGGTGCCGATGGAGCGCGGCGAGTTTTCCTGGCGCATCACCGTTCCCGCCGACGGCCGCCGCCCGGGAGCGGGACTCGTGCCGACGCTGATCGAGTGGTCGGACCCTGCGCGACATCCGGCCGGTGCGCTCCCCGGGAGCGGCGTGCGTCTCGCGGCACTCGCCGGCGAGCATCCCGAGCCCGCGACCATTCGCGCGGCACTCGCGGTCCTCGGGCTTCAGGACGCGCTCAAGGTCACCTATGGGCGCACGCCGAGGCTCGCCGCGATGCTCGCGACGCCGCGTGGCCCCGTGACGCTCTGACCTCTTCCTGAGCGAGCTTTCCAGAACGGGGTTCGAAGCTCAGGAATCCGCCGCGCCGGGGTGGCGCTGGGGATGCTCCGTCGCGCTCTACACCGACCGCGGAGGAAGGGAGCGGGACACCGTGACGCGCGAGGTCGACCGCGGAACGCGGCCGCTGTAGAGCGCGTCATGGTGTCCCGCTCCCTCGGCCTCCGCGGTCGAACTCGCGCGCCGCAGCATCCCCAGCGCTCCCCCGCGCGGCGGACTCCTGACCCCGATCCCCGTTCTGGAAAGCTCCCTACCCGAGCGCGCCGCGCGCCTCGATGGGCCACACGGATTCGACGCGACCGGCGCGAACGCCGACGATGAAATCGTAGAGGTTGACGGTCGGATCGCAGTGCCCTGGAACGAGGCGCACGCGCTCGCCGAGCGTCATCGGCGCGGCATCCGCGGCGACGTCGAGAACACCGTGCTCGTCCGACGCCTTCGCGTAGACCACGCCACGATGCCCGTGCACGAGCGGGGGCCCGGAATCGAACGAGAACGCCTTCAGCCCGGCGTCGACGACCGCTCGTTCGCGCGCCGGGACGCTCATCAC
>JAFEDF010000190.1 GCA_018241785.1 Pseudomonadota bacterium
CCATTCGGAGCCCATGCGGCTCCAGCAGCGCAGCGTCATCGCGAGGCATCCCCCGGCGACGAGCGCCGCGGCCCAGCGCAGCGCGACCCAGCCGCCCGAGATTGCGAACGACGGCACCGCGAGCGGCCCGCCGGTGCGGCCGATGGCGAGCCAGGGCAGCGCGCACCACGCGGCGACCACGGGAACGACGACGAGCCAGAGCAGCCGTTCCGAGCGCCGCTCGGGAATCAGGCCCACGCCGTGCCCGTGCCGGCGGCGGACGTGCACCGCCATCGCGCCGACCCGCAGCCAGTACGCCGAAACGACGAGCGCGACGACGACGAGCGGGAGGTCGCGCATCAGGCCATTGCACGCCGCGGGTGAGGGTGACCGCCTCCCGCGTCAGAGGCGCTCGATGATGGCGGCAATCCCCTGCCCGCCTCCGATGCACATCGTGATGAGCGCGTAGCGCTTGCCGGTCCGGGCGAGCTCGTACATCGCCTTGATGGTCAGGATGCAGCCGGTCGCTCCGATCGGATGGCCGAGCGCCACCGCACCCCCGTTCGGATTGACGCGCGACGGATCCATGCCGAGCTCCTTGCTGACCGCGAGCGCCTGCGCTGCGAACGCCTCGTTCGACTCGATGACATCGATGTCGGCGAGCTTCAGTCCTGCCTTGGCAAGCGCGCTCTTCACGGCACTGACGGGCCCCAGCCCCATGATCTTCGGATCGATGCCGGCGTGACCGTAGGAAACGAGGCGCGCCATCGGCTTCGCGCCGGCGCGCTTCGCCGCCTCGGCCTCCATCAGCACGACGGCAGCCGCAGCATCGTTGATGCCCGAGGCGTTGCCGGCGGTCACCGTCCCGTTCTCCTTGGCGAATACCGCCTTCAGCTTGCCCATGCCGTCCTTCGACGCATCGCCGCGGACGTGCTCGTCGGTGTCGAACTGCACGGGGCCCTTGCGCGTCTTCAGCTCGATCGGGAGGATCTGCGGCTTGAAGTGACCTGCCGCGATCGCCGCCGCCGCACGGTGATGGCTCTCCACCGCGAAGGCGTCCTGCTGGTCGCGCGTGATCTCGCACTTCTTCGCCACGTTCTCGGCGGTGATGCCCATGTGTACCGTGTCGAACGGATCGGTCAGTGCGCCGACCATCATGTCGAGCATCTTCGCGTCGCCCATCCGTGCACCCCAGCGCTGGGTCGTGTCGGCGTAGGCCGCCCGGCTCATGCTCTCGGCGCCACCGCCGATCGCCGCATCGGTGTCGCCGAGGAGGATGTACTGCGAAGCGCTGACGATCGCCTGCATGCCGCTGCCGCAGAGCCGGTTGACGGTGAGCGCGCCGCTCGAGTGCGGGAGTCCGCCGTTGATCGCCGCGACGCGCGAGATGTACATGTCCTTCGGCTCGGAGTGGATGACGTTGCCGATCACGCACTGGCCGATCTGCTGCGGATCGACCTTCGCACGCGCGATCGCCTCGCGGACGACGCGTGCGGCAAGGTCGCTCGGGGCGAGATCCTTCAGCGCACCGCCATAGTCACCGATCGCCGTGCGTACGCCGCTGACGATCACCACTTCGCGCTGGCTGGCCATGCTGGTCTCCTTCCACGTTCGGGGCTATCCGCCCATTATCCTACCGCAGCGCAGCATCGGGGCGCTGCGCTCGCTGCGCCACGCTCGCTGCGCCACGCTCGCTGCGCCACGCTCGCTGCGCCACGCTCGCTGCGCCACGCTCGCTGCGCCACGCTCGCTGCGCCACGCTCGCTGCGACGGGTGGG
>JAFEDF010000191.1 GCA_018241785.1 Pseudomonadota bacterium
CGCCGACAAGCCGAAATGGGTGCGCTCGTCGACGCGGCCGTATCCGCTCGACGAGGACGAGCCCGAGGGCCTCGTCGTCGAGGACATCGACGGTAACGGACGCATCCTGCAGATGCGCATTCCCGACGCGAACGGGTTGTGGAAGGCGCATCCGGACGAGCCGCGCCTGCTGGTGCGCCGCGAGCCGACCGAGACTGGCGGCAGGTACTACCACGTGCTGCCCGAAGGGCGCTACGACGGCTACGACGGGCACACGCTGAGGATCAAGCGCCCGCGCGAGCGGCTCGACCTCAACCGCAACTTTCCGGGAAGCTGGCGCCAGGAGTTCGAACAGCAAGGCGCGGGTCCGTATCCGACGTCCGAGCCCGAGATCCGCGCGGTCGCCGACTTCGTCGTCCGTCATCCGAACCTGACCGGCGGAACGAGCTTCCACACCTGGTCCGGCGTTCTGCTGCGTCCGTTCGAGCACGCTCCCGACGAGGAGATGGACGCCGAGGACCTGTGGTTCTACCAGCGCGCCGGGCGCAAGGGCACCGAGCTCACCGGCTATCCTGCGATCTCGGTCTACCACGAGTTCCGCTATCACCCGAAGTCGGTGATCGGAGGTACCTTCGACTGGATCTACGAGCACCTCGGTCTCTTCTCTTGGGTGGTCGAGATCTGGTCGCCGATGCGCGAGGCGGGCATCGCGAACTACAAGTACATCGACTGGTTCCGCGACCATCCGATCGACGACGATCTCGCACTCTTCCGCTGGAGCGAGGACAAGCTCGGCGGCGCCGCGCACCACGGCTGGAAGCCGTTCGACCATCCGCAGCTCGGGAAAATCGAGATCGGCGGCTGGGATCGCTTCCACGCCTTCAGCAATCCGCCGCTGTCACGCCTGGCTGCGGAAGTCGAACGTTTTCCGCGCTGGATCGTCTGGCAGGCGCTGTGCTCGCCGCGCCTCGAACTCGTGCACGCGGGGGCGAAGCGCGCGGGCGACGGCACGTGGAAGGTCACGCTGGTCGCCGAGAACACAGGCTGGCTGCCGACCTACGTCACGAAGCGCGCGCTCGCGCGCAAGACCGTTCGCGGCGTCGTCGCCGAGATCGCGCTGCCGGTGGGGGCTGATCTGATCGCGGGCAAGCTGCGCGACGAGCTCGGCCAGCTCGAGGGCAAGGCCTACAAGCACACCGGGGTCTCGTTCTGGCCCGACTACGAGGTGACCGATTCGCGCACGAAGATCGAATGGGTGGTGCGCGGCAAGGCGGGCGATCGCGTCGCGGTCAGCGCGCGGCACGACCGCGCGGGATCGGTGCACGCCGAGGTGACGCTTGCGTAGCCGGCAGATCCCGGGCGGCGTCTGGGCGCTCGGGTTCGTCAGCCTGCTGATGGACACGTCGAGCGAGCTGATCCACGCGCTCTTGCCGCTCTACATGGTCGGGCCGCTCGGCGCATCGGTCGCGTTCGTCGGCATCGTCGAGGGCGTCGCCGAGGCGATCGCGATGATCGTCAAGGTCTTCTCGGGCTACTGGTCGGACCGCATGCGCCACCGCAAGCCGCTGGTGCTCGCGGGCTACGGCATCGCCGCGCTGACGAAGTTCGCGTTTCCGCTCGTTCCTGCGCTCGCCTGGGTCGTCGGCGCACGCTTCGCCGATCGCGTCGGCAAGGGTATCCGCGGCGCCCCGCGCGACGCGCTGGTGGCCGACCTCACGCCACCCGAACTTCGCGGAGCGGCGTTCGGCCTGCGCCAGGCGCTCGACACGGTCGGGGCCGTCGCGGGGCCGCTTCTCGCGGTGGCGGCGATGGGGTGGTTCGCCGGCCACTTCCGCCTCGCCTTCTGGGTGGCGGTGGTGCCGGCGCTGCTGTGCCTTGCGCTGATCGTGTTCGGCGTACGCGAGCCCGAACGGTCGCGCGCTTCCGCCGCGGCATCGAAGCGCATTTCGTGGCGCGACATCGGCAGGCTCGACCATCGCTTCTGGCTCGTGACGGGCATCGCGTTCATCCTGACGTTCGCGCGCTTTTCCGAGGCCTTCCTCGTGCTTCGCGGACAAAGCGACGGCCTCGGCACGATGGGCGCGCCGTGGGTGATGGTCGTGATGTCGCTCGTCTATGCGCTCGCCGCCTACCCGGCGGGACGCGCCGCCGATCGCGGGTACGGGGCACGGCTCCTGTCCGCGGGCATGCTGGCGCTCGTGGCGAGCGACGTCGTCCTCGCGCTGGTGGCGGGGGCGGGCGGCGCGATGACCGGGGCGGCCCTGTGGGGCCTGCACATGGCGCTGACGCAGGGGCTCCTCGCGGCGCTGGTGGCGGGCACCGCGCCGGCGAATCTTCGCGGCACCGCGTTCGGCGTCTTCAATCTTCTGTCGGGCATCGGGTTGCTCGCCGCGAGTGCGCTCGCGGGCGAGCTGTGGCAGGCGTTCGGCCCGTCGGCAACGTTTCTGACC
>JAFEDF010000192.1 GCA_018241785.1 Pseudomonadota bacterium
ACCCCGAGCAGTGGTGGTGGGTGCACCGGCGCTTCCGCCCCAATGGGGTCAGGTCTTGCCGTTCGGAAGGGGGCAGGTCTTGCGTTTTGCCTGCGCGACCCGCGCAGGCAAAACGCAAGACCTGACCCCTTCCGAACGGCAAGACCTGACCCCATTGGGGCGGAAGCGCCGGTGCACCCACCACCACTGCTCGGGGTGGCGCAGCACCAGCCGTTCGAGTGCCGCGTTGCACGCGCGGGTCGTCCGGCGGATCGCCTCGTTGGTATCGTCGCAATCGACCACGGGAACCGCCTCCTCGAAGCGAAGCACGTGCGTTCCGCCGGGCTCGCGCCAGCACGATGCGGGGACGATCGCGGCGCCGGTGGCGAGCGCCAGGATCGCGAGGCTCTTGAACGTTCCGACCGGTGTGCCGAAGAACTCGACGTCGATGCCGTCGCTGCCGCCGGCGTACTGGTCGAACGGAAACACGACGATGTCACCGGCTTCGAGCCGGTCGACGATGCGGTCGAGCGAGCCGCGCTTGCCGATGACGCCGAAGCCTGCGCGGTTGAAGCGCCGCGTGACGAGCCGGTCGAGCCAGCGCGGCTTGATCGGCCTGCGCACGAAGTGGAAGCGCCCGCGCATTTGCGGGTAATGCTGGATGCCTGCGACGGTCGCCACTTCCCAGTTGCCGAAATGCCCGGTCAGCACCAGCACGCCGCGTCCGCGCGCGAATGCGCCGACGAACGCATCGAGATTGTCGATGCGGACGAGTGCCTCGCGCTTGCCGGCCGACATCGCGCGAAAGCGCACGAACTCGGCGAGAAGCTTTGCGAGGTGCGCGTAATGCGCTTCGGCAAGGTGGCGAAGCTCGTCGGCCGGAACCGTCGCGCAGAACACGCGGCGCAGGTTGTCGACGACGACTTGCCTTCGCACCGGGAGGAAGCGGTAGAGGATCCGGCCGATAAGCGGCGCGCCGGTCGCGACCGGGAGTGCCAGTGCAACCGCCGATGCGCCGACGCGATCGTGCGTGAGCGAGATCGCGATTGCGGAGAGGCGCGCCTGGTCGAGGAGCGCCTGCGCGCGGCGCGTGCAGACGATCGTCGGAGCGCCGTAGCCGTCGCGCTCCACGGCGAAGTCCGAGGGCTCGATCCTCCCTGCGGCGAGCTCGCGCGGAAAGAGCTTGACGCACGCCTCCTTCGCGGCGAAGCGCGCCGCCAGGCTTGCAGTGCGCCCGGGGCCATCCCCACTGTCGGCGAGTTCCCGCGAGGAGAAGATCTTGCCGAGCTCATCGGCGGGTGTCTCGACGAGGAGCCGCTCGATCCTCGCGATCTCGACGCTGTCGATGCCGCAGCGCGCACCGCCGCCGGCCGTTCCGATGGCGGGCGCGTCCGCGGCGCTCGCCAGCGGGCGCGCATCGACGGCCGGCATCGGCGACGACGTCATCGTGGCAGTGTGCGGACGATGAATGCCGTATCGGTACCCGCGAAGCCGCGGCAGAGGACGAGCGCGACGTCGCCGCCGATCGCCCTCGTCGTCCGCGACACCGGCAGCTCGCCGCAGTCGGGGTCGAGTTCGGCAAGCGTTGCGATGCCGGGCACAACCTTCGCGCGAAGTGCGGCGAGCGCGATCGTCGCCTCGGCGATGCCGGCCGCTGCAACGAGATGGCCGATCGCCCACTTGAACGCGGTGACCGGCGGACACCTCGCGCCGAACACGCGCAGGATCCCGCGCGCCTCGGAGGCGTCGGATTGCTGTGTGCCGTTGCCGTGGGCAACGATCATCGCGATGTCGCCGCGGTCGAGGCCGGCATCGGCGAGGGCGAGCTCGATCGCGCGCGCGGTGCCGTCGCCGTCGTCGCGGATCGCGAGGAGGCCCACCGCCTCGGCAACGTGTCCTCCGCCCAGCACTTCGCCGAGTGCCGTGCCGCCGCGCGAAGCGAGCGACGCGCGCGTCTCGAGCGCGAGGGCTCCTGCACCTTCGCCGAACACGCTGCCGCTTCGCCCGCGATCGAACGGTCGTAGCGCATCGGCAGCGAGGAGTCCGCAGCGGTGGTAGTAGAGAACGTTTTGCGGCTCGATCGGCGTGTCGTGCCCGATCGCGAGCGCGCGGTCGGCTTCGCCGTGGGCGAGCGCTTCGGCGGCCTCGATCACCGCGAGCGAGCCGCCGACGCTGTGGTTGGTGATGCACGCGTTGCTGCCCTTGAGCCGGTTGCGGATGCCGACGTGACAGAGCACGTTGTTGGGAAGCGTACGCAACAACCACATCGGGTTGACGGTCTCGCCGAGCTTCGCGCCGAACGCCGGAAGCTCGCCGTGCGCTTCGGCGAGCAGCGGCAGGTAGTCGTACTGGTTCTCGAACGCGCCGCCTCCCGAGCCGACGTAGCAGCCGCTGCGGTCGGCAAACGCGGCTGCGGAGTCGGCATCGAGCGAAGCGCGGTGCGCGTCGTAGCCCGCCTCGGCGGCAGCGCGATCGCCCGCATAGATGCCGAGGAAGTCGGTGCGGCGGATGAACTTGTGCAGCTTGCGATCGTCGACGAGCTCGCGCGCGTTGAAGTTCGTGATCTCCGCTGCGATCTTCACCGGCCAATCGCTCGTGTTCCAGCCGGCGATCGGGCCGATCGCCGAGCGCCCGTCGAGGACCGCAGCGAGCATCGAATCGGGATCGCGGCCGAGCCCGCAGACGGCGCCGGCGCCGGTGATGATTGCAGGGGTGCGCGGGTTCGTCACGGCGCGTCGACGAGGTCGGGGTGGCGAAGCGCCACGCAGCTGTTCGAGCCGCCGAAGCCGAACGAGTTGGAGAGGGTCATGCGCACGCGCTGCCGGCGCGCCTCGCCGACGACGAGGTTCAGCTCGCACTCGGGATCGGGGACGCGGTAGTTCGCGTTGACCGGCATCGTCGCGCGCTCGATCGCGAGGGCGCAGATCGCGATCTCGACCGCTCCCGCGGCGGCGATCAGATGGCCCATCGTGCTCTTCGTCGAGCTCACCGACACCCGCTTGACCCCGCCGCCGAAGACTGCGCGGATCGCGGCACTCTCGCTGCGGTCGTTCATCCCGGTCGACGTGCCATGGGCGTTGATGTAGTCGACGTCTTCCGGGCGCGCGCTCGCGTCGGCGAGCGCCGCGCGCATCGACTGGATCGGGCCGTCGCCGTCGGGCGGCGAGTCGGTGATCCGGTAGCTGGAGAGCGAGTTGCCGTCCCCGGCGAGCTCGGCGTAGACGTGTGCGCCGCGCGCGCGCGCCGCCGACCACTCTTCGAGCACGAGGAAGCCCGCGCCTTCGCCGAGCACGAAGCCGTTTCGCGTCGCGTCGAAAGGCCGGCTCGCGCGTTCCGGCGTGTCGTTGTCGGGCGAGACGGCGGAGAGCAGGCAGAAGCCGGCGAGCCCGACCGGGTTCACCATCGAGTCGAAGCCGCCGGCGAGGACGCGGTCGACTGCGCCGCGGCGGATGAGCTTCAGCGCGGTGCCGAGCGCCTGTCCACCCGACGCGCACGCGGTGTGCACCGACGTGGCGTAACCGCGGATGCCGAAGCGTCGCGTGAGGAGCGCCACGCCCGCGGTGCTCTGGCTGCGGCAGAACGCGACCGGGTCGGCTGCGGCTTCGTCGTCGAGGAGCGCGTGGGCATCGAGCTCGCCCGCGGGCGCGGAGTGGCGCTGCACCTCGGCGAGGTCGGTGAACTCGACCCCCATCATTCCGGTGCCGACCGAACAGCCCCAGCGTCCGGCGTCGTCCGGCGTCGGAGCGATCCCCGCATCACGCATCGCTTCCTCGGCGGCCGCGAGCGCGAACCGGTGCGAGCGGTTCGCGTACTTGACGAGCTTCTTCGGCGCGGTGATCACCGTCGGGTCGAACCGCTTCACCTCCGCCGCGATCTGCGTCGGGAACCCCGACGCATCGAACGACGCGATCCGCGCAGCGCCGCTCGTGCCTGCGCAGACCGCAGCCCAGGTCGACGCGACGTCGTTGCCAACCGGCGTCACGAGGCCGATGCCGGTGATGGCGACGCGTCGCCTGCCGCTCACTGCGGGGCTCCCGGCGAAGCGAGAACCGTCATCGCGCGGCCCCGATCTCGACGCGTGCCGTCGCGACGAGGCGCCCTTCGGTGCGCGCCGAGAGCATCGCGCGCAGAAGGGCGGGCCCGAGTTCGGCGAGCTCGACGTCGAGGCCGATGCGCTGCCCCGGCTCGATGAACGAGCGCATCTTCACGTGCGTCACCTTGATCGGCCGCGGCGGCGCGCCGGCGAGCAGCGGCGATCCGGCGGCGCAGTCGAGCGCCATCCGCAGCTCGGTGTCGAGGAGCAGCGTTGCCGGAAACACCGCGCGGCGCGGGAAGTGATCGCCGAAGAAGGGCGCCTCGCTTGGCACGTCGAGGGTCGCGCAGCGTCGTTTGCCCGGAACGTCCGCGGTGATCGCGACGGGCAGCGGTGCGATGCCGCGAAAGCGGCCTTCGGGCGCACCACCATCGCGCAGGAGCGTAAGGCGCTCGCGCAGCGCCTCCGGCGAGTCGAACTCGGCGACTGGCAGCATCGGTCCGAGGCAATCGGCGAGCTCGATCACCGCGCGTGTTCCGACCGACGCGCGCCCGTCGTAGGCGACCGCATCGTCGTCGCACTCCTGCAGCTCGACTTCGAGGTCGAGCTGCTCTCCGGCGTGGGCCTCGCCGCGAAAGCGTGTCTCGGTGGCAAGTGCCGCGACCGGCCGGCCGCGGAAGTCGATGCGATCCATGGCGACCCACGCAGCGAGCTGGCCGACCGCCTCGGCGACGAGGCACGGCGGAAAGGCATCGATACGGGCGGGAATCGCGAACGTCGCGTGGGCGCGCTTTCCCGCCTCGAAGCGGTCGATGCGGTCGACGAACGAATACGCCGCGTAGCGTGGATCAGCGGCCATGGGCAAAAGGCAAGACCTGACCCCCCTCAGGTTTCTTTCTGCGCGCGCACGACGAGCTTGCAGAACGTCGTTGGCGTGAAGAGGCGCGGGATGTCCGCGACCTTCATCGGCGTCTTGAAGCGCTCGGCCGGCACCTCCGAGAGGTAGGCCTTGAGCTGGGCGAGGCCCTTGTCGGTGACGATGCCACCCTGCTCGAACTCGGCGTCGGGAAGATCGCCGCGCGCGTTCTCGACGATCTTGCCGCGCGGGATCTTGATCTTGAACGCGCGCTCGAGCCTGAACACCATGTCGAGGAAATCGATCGACTCGGCGTCGAGCCCCTCGATCAGCGAGACGTCCGGCTTGATGTCGCCGACGTCGCAGCCGAGCGCATCGGCCATCGTCTCGGCGACCTTCGGGAACACTGCGTCGATCTCCTGCTGGGTGAGCGCAATCTCAGCCATGGGCACCACTCCCTTCACTCGAATTTGAATCCGCCATCGACGTGGAACACCTCCCCGGTGACGTAGGAGGCGTAATCCGACGCGAGGAACCAGACTGCATTCGCGACGTCCTGCGCATTGCCGTAGCGCCGCATCAGGATCCTCGCCTTTACCTCGTCGCCGGCGAGGTCGCGCACCGCCTGCGACATCTCGGTGTCGATGACGCCGGGCGCTACCGCGTTGACGCGGATCTTCCGCGGGGCGAGCTCGACGGCGAGCGAGCGCGTGAACGCCTCGACCGCACCCTTGCTCGCCGCGTAGTTGGTCTGCCCGCGCCCGCCGCGGCTGCCCGCGACCGAGCTCAGGCTGACGATCGAACCTGCGCGCTGCATCACCATGTACGGCGCGACCGCGCGCGTCACGTTGAACACGCCGCCGACGTTGGTGTCGAGCACCGCCGCGACGTCGTCGTCGGAAAGCGCCGTCAGCGGATTGTCGCGGATGACGCCCGCGTTGTTCACCAGCACGTCGATGCGGCCGGCCTCGTCGGCGAGCTTCTCGACCGCCTGCGCGCATGCGGCGCTGTCGCGCACGTCGACGCGCTGGGCATGCACGTCGTGACCTGCCGTTCGCATCGCCTGCACGACGCCCTTCGCGGCGTCGTCGTTGCCGCGGTAGAAGAACACGACCCGTGCACCTTCGCCGGCGAACGTCTCGACGATCGCGCGCCCGATGCCGCGGCTTCCGCCCGTCACCAGCACCGACTTCCCGGCGAGCCCGGAAGGCGCTTTCATCCGGAGATCGCGAAGCCGCCGTCGACGACGAGCGTGTGGCCGTTGATCATCGCCGCCTCCGGCAGGCACAGCAGGTACACCGCGCCGGCGACGTCGTCGGGAGTCAGTACCGGTCCGGCCGGGGTGCGCCGAGCGAAGTCGGCGAGGAGCTCGGCGCGGTTCGGGAAATAGGCGACCGCATCGGTATCGACGACTCCGGCGCTCACCGTGTTGACGCGGATGCCGCGCGGCCCGAGTTCCTGCGCGAGCGCGCGGACCAGCGCTTCCAGCGCGGCCTTCGATGCGCCGATGAACCCATAGTTCGGCATCGCGCGCTGCGCGCCGAGGCTCGACATCGCGATGATCCGCCCGCCGTTCATCATCATCGGCACCGCGTGCTGCGCGAGGAGGTCGATCGCGAGGGCATTGGTTTCGAGGCACCAGCGCCAGTGCTTGAGGCCCATCTCCATCACCGGTTTCAGCACGCCCGAGGCAGCGTTGCTGACGACGATGTCGAGCCGGTCGAAGTGCGTGCGCAGCGCATCGAACATCTCGTCGACGCTCGCCGGAATGCCGACGCTTCCCTGCACGGCGACGGCACGGCGGCCTTGCGTCCGCAGCTCGGCGCAAAGCGCCTCGGCTTCGGCGTGGCTGTTGTAGTAGTTGACGACGACGTCGGCACCGGCGCCGGCGAGCTTCCTCGCGATCGCGCGGCCGATGCCGCGGGCGCCTCCGGTCACCAGCGCAACCTGCCCTTCGAGCACACCGGTCATGGCCATGGCGCGCAAAGGATCGCATTTTACCCGGCGCCCGGAATGGCCGCCGCCGGCGCCTTTTCGCTGCCCCGCGACCGCGCCGCGCGAACCAGGTGCTGGGCTTCGAGGCACCAGTGGCGCTTGACGCTGTACCAGACGTCGGCCGCCCACAGGACGTGTTCCTGCGCCTCGGCCGGAAGCGTCGACGGGTCTTCGTCCGACCCAGGGGTCCACGCGTTGATCCACTCGCGCACGGCCGGGTCGCGAGGCAGCGACGCGGTGAGTGGCACGAAGAGGTGGCTGTAGCTGTCGGGGAGCATGACGTTGCGCACGTGGGCCGTACCCGTCGCGCGGTAACGCTCGTTGTCTCCAGGGAACGTCCACGCGATGAAATCGACGCCAAGCGAGAAGCCGGTGAAGTCGTCGACGGTGTCGGGGATGTTCTGCAGGCGGTCGATCATCGCCCACTGGTTGGGGAGCAGGAACGCGGCGCCGCCGGAGCCGACCGCGCTCGCGTAGGAGACCGACAGCCCGACCACCGGACGCGAGTGACTCGTGTAGGGCTCGACGATCGCCGTGCGCTCCTCGAACCGCGCGGTCACGGGGTCGAAGACCCGCAGCGATCGTCCGAAATCGCCGGCCAGGTCCTGCAGCACGTGCACGGCCTGCATGCCGCCCTGGCTGTGGCCGATCAGCATCGGCCGCAGGCCGCTGCGCTCGTACTCCCACGCGACCATGCCCGCGAACTTCGTGCTGTCCTCGTAGGGACTGTACGCCCAGGCGTGATTGCCGGGATCGCGGATCGCCGGCTCGGGATAGCCCATGCGGGTGAGGAACACTCCGAACGACTTCATGACCCGGTAGGCGGGATACACGCCGCCGTAGAGCAGGATGATGCGCGGCGCGGGCATCCTCGCGAGGACGTCGCGTACGTCCGCATCGGAAAGATGGCCGGGGTCGAGCGCGAGCACGCGGTTCTGCACGGCGGGCGGCGGCAGCGCCGCGAACGGGTCGGCGCGCGCGGGTGCACTCGCCGCCCCGAAATCTTCCTGCGCGGTCACGGATGCCGGAGGAAGCCCGGCGCAGCCCGCGAGTCCAATGGCTGCCGCCAGCGCGATGCCGGCGATCGACGTGAAACGAGTCATTGCAGGGCGCCGACGCGGCTCAGGATGTCCGCCCATGTTGCGTCGACCTCGGATCGGGTGAACGCGGCCGTCCGGAAGGAGATCCCCATACGCACGGCGCCACCTGCGGTCGTCGCCGCGAGCACCATCGGAGCGAGCGGGCCGGTCGGCACCCCGCGCAGGTAGTCGGGTGCCGCCGACGGCGGTCGCCACAGCGCATCGACGTTGAGCGTCGAAGTGCCCGCGTTGACCGGATAGCCCTTCGCGTACACGCCCATCCGCTGGCGCGGCGTCTGGAAGCGTCCGATGACGCGGTCAACGCGCATCGCGAAGAGACCGGCAAGATAGAGATGCTCGCGCTTGATGCGCGAGGTGTCGCGGTGGATGTCGCGCGTGAGCGCCTCCAGCGTGATTCCCGGCGGAACCGGATGCGAGACGCGAAACGATCCGAGGAACTGGCCGAAGACGTCGTGCGCAGAACTGCCGTGAATCTCGCGGAGGTTCATGATCGACGCGGCGGCGAGCTCGCGTCGCCGCGCCGCGCCGAGGCGCGCGCGCGTCTGTGTGTCGCGCACGAGCAGGAGCAGCGCGAGGAGCACGTCGTTGAAGGTGACGCCCCAGCGCCTCGCTGCGCCTGCGAGCACACCGAGCGAGGCGGCATCGAGGCGATGCAGCGCGAAGCCATTGTGCCCCTCCTCGATGTCGCGGTAGCGCGGACGCAGCGTTCGCCGGCAGCTCCGTGCCATCGCCGGCATCCGTGCGACCGCGCACGCGGCGCGCAGCGGGTGGCGAAGGAACAGCGGCAGGTGCGTCGGCGGGTAGGGCGGCGGGCTCGACCCGGCGTGGGGTGCTCCTTCGAGGCGGTCGACGATCCGGTTCATCAGCCGCACGATCGAATCGCCGCCTGCGATGAAATGGTCGTAGGCGATTCCTAGAAACCCCCCTCGCGCCTCCCGGATCACGAAGAAGCGGAACGGATCGAGCGTTCCCTCGATGGGAAAGGCCGTGTTCATCTGGCGCTCGATCTCGCGTTCGAGGTTGCGCTCGGCGCAAAGATCCGGCTCCCCCGCCGTTCGCTCCACCGGGGTCGTTCCAGCATGCGCATGCCACGCGAAGCGACGACGCCTGCAGTCGAGCTCGAGGAGCCCCAGTCCGAGCTGCGCTCGCTCGGCGTCGATCGCGGCGGCGAGCGCGCCGTCGTCCGGCAGGAGCGGCAGATGCAGCGCGTGGACGGCGGTGTAGGGATGCTGCCCGCGCCACTCGAGCATCGTGACCTGGAACACGTTGAGCCGGCCGGGCAGGCGCTTCATCGCGCCGGGCTCCGCCGCGTCGGCGCTACCTCAACCTCGGCAGGAAGCGGCCGGTCTGCGCGGCATAGCGACCCCACGCTTCGCCGTGCATCGACGCGAGCTGCGTCTCCTCCGCGCGCGCCTTGAAGTTGATCCATCCGGCGTGCACGACCGCCAGCGCGATCATCGCCGGCGTCGGCAGCACCACGGCCGTTGCCGCCATCATCAGCATGCTGAAGGCGTAGATCGGGTGCCGCACGCGGCCAAACGGCCCGTCGGTGATCAGCGGGGAGCTGCGCTCGCTGATGTCCATCCTCCATTCGGAGCCCATGCGGCTCCAGCAGCGCAGCGTCATCGCGAGGCATCCCCCGGCGACGAGCGCCGCGGCCCAGCGCAGCGCGACCCAGCCGCCCGAGACTGCGAACGACGGCACCGCGAGCGGCCCGCCGGCGCGGCCGATGGCGAGCCAGGGCAGCGCGCACCACGCGCCGACCACGGGAACGACGACGAGCCAGAGCAGCCGTTCCGAGCGCCGCTCGGGAATCAGCCCCACGCCGTGCCCGTGCCGGCGGCGGACGCGCACCGCCATCGCGCCGACCCGCAGCCAGTACGCCGAGACGACGAGCGCGACGACGACGAGCGGGAGGTCGCGCATCAGGCCATTGCACGCCGCGGGTGACGGTGACCGCCTCCCGCGTCAGAGGCGCTCGATGATGGCGGCAATCCCCTGCCCGCCTCCGATGCACATCGTGATGAGCGCGTAGCGCTTGCCGGTCCGGG
>JAFEDF010000193.1 GCA_018241785.1 Pseudomonadota bacterium
CGCGGCCAGTGCGGATGCGCGAGCGTGCGGCGCAGATCCTCGCGGCCGGCCTCCCACAGCGCCTCGACGGTGGCGCGCGAGAAGTCGAAATCCTTGGCGACCGTCGAAAACGCGGTACGCCGGTTGATCAGGTGGACGATCGACACCCGGCGGCCCTGAGCACGCCGCGCGAGGAGCTTCGCGTCGTCATCGGCGGAAAGCCGCGGCGGGAGCTTGGCGAGAAGCCGGCGCAGCGCCTCGCGCTCGACGTCGTCGTCCTGCCCGCGGCTCGTCCCGAAGCGCGTACGGCTCGAGTACTGGATGTCCTTCGAGCGCTCGAGCACCTCGTCGAGTGACTGCGGCATCGATCCGCGCGCACTGAAGAGGTCGATCTGGAACACGAGCGCATCGAGGTCGGTGTGATCGTCGAGGACGTACCACAGCGGGATGTTCGACGTGAGCCCGCCGTCCCAGTACCAGCCGTCGCCGATCCTGACCGGCGGGAACCCCGGCGGCAGCGCACCGCTCGCCATGATGTGCTCGGGCGTGAACTCGACGTCGCCTTTCACATTGTCGAAGTAGACCGAGTTGCCGGTCGTGACTTCGGCTGCGCCGACGGAGAGCCGCGTCGCACCCGAGTTGATGAGATCGAAATCGACGAGCTCCTCGAGCGTCTTCGCGAGCGGCGACGTGTCGTAGACCGACAGTGCCGCCGGCTCGCCGCGCGGCATCAGCATCGGAGGCGGAATGCGCGGGACGAAGAACCCCGGCACTCCGAACGCGGCGATCGCCGTGGTGCTCAGCCGGCTGAACGCGATGCGCAGCGGGTCGAACTCGGGCGGCGGGAGATAGGTGATGTCCGACGACACGAGGTCCCAGAATCGACGCAGCCGCTCGACCCGATCGTCGGGGCGGTTGCCCGCGATCAGCGCGGCGTTGATCGCGCCGATCGACACGCCCGTCACCCAGTCGGGCGCGAGCCCGCGCGCGTGGAGCTCCTCGTAGACTCCGGCCTGGTACGCACCGAGCGCACCGCCGCCCTGCAGGACGAGTACGGTGTGACGTCGCTTCGGAACGTGCGGATGCGTACGGCGGGCCATGGCGTCTCGCTGCGATTCTACCGCCTCGTCTGCGGACTGCGCCGCGCCGACGCGAGGTAGTATCGCCGCGGCGCCCCGACGGGCGGGTGCCGCCGCGGCGCGCGCCGGCCGGTGAACGAAGCGTCGCGAAGGAGGGTGTGTTGCACGGCGATTTCATCGGAGTGGTTTTCGACGGCATCGCCTTTGGCAGCCTGCTCTTCGTCATCGCGGTCGGATTGTCGGTCACGCTGGGGCTGATGAATTTCGTCAACCTCGCGCACGGCTCCTTCGCGATGCTCGGCGGTTACGTCTGCGTGGTCCTGATGAGCGCGCTTCGCGTGCCGTTCCTGCTGACGTTGCCGGCCGCGTTCGTCGCCGCGGCAGCCGCGGGCCTCGTGCTCGAGCGCACGCTCTATCGGCGCCTCTACCACGCAAGCCCGCTCGACCAGGTGCTGTTCTCGATCGGCGTCGTGTTCATCTCCATCGCCGGCGCCACCTACGTGTTCGGCTCGTCGCAGCAACCCGTGCGCCTTCCCGGCTACCTGCAGGGGCAGGTGCGCGTCGCAGGACATGATTTCGGCGTCTATCGGATCTTCCTCGTCGCCGTGGTCGCGTTGCTGACGATCGCGCTCGAGTACGTGATCCGGCGCACGCGCTTCGGCAGCCTGCTTCGCGCGAGCGTCGACCATGCAACCGCCGCGGCCGGTCTCGGCATCGACGTCGGACGCGTGTTCGCGCTCGCCTTCGCGCTGGGCTCGGGCCTCGCCGGGCTCGGCGGCGGCCTCGCGATCGACGTACTGGGGCTCGATCCGACGTTCCCGCTGAAGTACATGGTCGACTTCCTCCTCGTCGTCGCGGTCGGCGGAGCCGGCAGCGTCCGCGGCCCGCTCATCGCCGCGCTGATCCTCGGCGTGTTCGACGTCGCCGGCAAGTATTACGTTCCGGAGCTCGGCGGCTTCGCCGTCTATGCGCTGATGATCGCGATGCTGCTTCGGTTCCCGCTGGGGCTCCATGGCCGGCTCGGCTGAGCGCCGCGAGCCGCCGCGCCGGGCGGCGGCGCCCGCGCCACGCCGGGGATCGCTCTCCGACGGCCGCTGGCGGCCGCTCGAGGTCGCGTTCTGGGCGGGCACGCTCGCCGCGTACTTCGCGTTTCCCGCGTGGCACGTGCTCGGCAGCCAGATCCTGATCACCGGCCTCTTCGCCGTTTCGCTCGACATCGTCCTCGGCTACGCCGGGATCGTCTCGCTCGGCCACGCGGCGTTCTTCGGCGTCGGGGCCTACGTCGCAGGCCTGCTCGCCGCGAACGGCTGGCACGAGCCGCTTTCAGCACTCGGCGCGGCGGCGCTCGCCGCCGCCGTCGCCGGGTACCTGGCGAGCTTCCTCGTCGTGCGCGGCACCGACCTCACGCGCCTGACCGTGACACTCGGCATCGGTCTCATGCTCTGGGAGGCCGCCAACCGGGCATCGTCGATCACCGGAGGCGTCGACGGCCTCTCCGGCGTGACGCTCGCGCCCATCCTCGGCCGCTGGACCTTCGACCTTCGCGGCGACGTCGCATACGCGTACGCGCTCGTCGTCGTGTTCGCGGTGTTCACCGGAGTGCGCCGGATCGTCAGCTCGCCGTTCGGACGCTCGCTCGTCGGCATCCGCGAAAGCAGCACGAGGATGGCCGCCATCGGTGCACCGGTCGAGAGGAGGCTGCGTGCAGCCTTCACGCTCGGCGCAGCGATCGCCGGCATCGCCGGCGCGCTGATCGCGCAGACGACGCAGTTCGTCGGCATCGATGCGCTCTCCTTCGAGCGCTCGGCCGAGGTGCTCGTCATGCTCGTGCTGGGCGGCGCGGGTCGCCTCTACGGCGGTCTCGTCGGTGCACTGGTGTTCATGGTCGCGCAGAACGGGCTCGCCGGGATCGACCCCGTGTACTGGCAGTTCTGGCTCGGTTGCCTGCTCGTCGTCGTCGTGCTCTTCTTTCGCGAGGGTATCCTCGGAGGCGCCGCGAACCTCGCGGCGCGTGCGCGCGGACGGCGCCGATGAGCGCCGTGCTTCGTACCGCGGGGCTGTCGAAGCGCTGGGGCGCCTTCTACGCCAATCGCGACGTCAGCGTCGCATTCGAGCAAGGCGCCCGCCACGCGCTGATCGGCCCCAACGGCGCGGGCAAGACGACGTTCATCGACCTGCTGACCGGCACCGTGGCCCCGAGCGCGGGACGTGTGTACCTCGACGGAGACGACATCACCACGCTCGCTCCGCATCGGCGCGTCAAGCGCGGCATCGCGCGCACGTTCCAGGCGAGCACGCTGTTCCCGAGCCTCACGGTGCTCGAATCGGTCATGCTCGCCGTGTGCGAGCGCGAGGGACGCGGCGGCGCCGGCTGGCGCGCCCTCGCCAGCGAGACCGCCGCGTCGTCGGAGGCGCTCGCGATCCTCGATGCGCTGCACCTCGGCGCCGAGAGCGACTCGACGACGCGAACCCTCGCCTACGGCAAGCAGCGCCTGCTCGAGATCGCGCTCGCCCTCGCAACGCGGCCGCGGATGCTGCTCCTCGACGAGCCTGCGGCGGGCATCCCGGCGAAGGAGAGCGTCGAGGTCCTGGGCGCCATCGCGCGGCTGCCGCGCGAGGTGACCGTCGTGTTCATCGAGCACGACATGGATCTCGTGTTTCGCTTCGCCGAGCGGATCACCGTGCTCGTCGCGGGCTCCGTGCTCGCCGAGGGCGCCCCCGACGAGATCGCCGCCGATCCGCGGGTACGCGAGGTGTACCTGGGCGAGATTCCGCAAGGCGAGGCCCCGCTTGCCTGACCTTCTCGCCATGACCGGGGTGACCGCCGGCTACGGTCCCGCAGTCGTGCTCGAGGACATCGACGTTGCGCTCGCCGACGGCGACAGCCTCGCGGTCCTCGGCCGCAACGGCGTCGGCAAGTCGACGCTGCTCGCGACCTTGATGGGATTGACGCGTCTCTTTCGCGGCACGCTGTGCTGGCGCGGCGCCGACCTCGCGCGGCTTCCGACGCACCGGCGGGCGCGCCTCGGCCTCGGCTGGGTGCCGCAGGGGCGCTGCACGTGGGCATCGCTCACCGTCGACGAGCACCTGGCGGCGGTCGCGCGCCCGGGTCCGTGGACCGCCGAGCGCGCCTTTCGCACCTTCCCGCGCCTCGCCGAGCGCCGCGGCAATCGCGGCAACCAACTCTCCGGAGGCGAACAGCGGATGCTCGCGATCGCGCGCGCGCTCGTCGTCAACCCAAGGCTCCTGCTCCTCGATGAGCCGATGGAGGGGCTTGCGCCGATCGTCGTGCACGAGCTGGTGAGCGTGATCCGCTCGCTCGTCGTCGACGGCGGGATGGCGGTGATCGTCGTCGAGCAGCACGCGCGCCTCGCGCTGTCGCTCACGCAGCGCGTGCTGGTGCTCGATCGCGGACGCATCGTGCACTGCGGCCCGAGCCAGGCGCTCCTCGCCGAGCCGGCCACGCTCGATCGCCTCGTCGCGATTCCGTAGCGCCTGTTCCAATTTCTGCGATGCGCCGCGTCGGGGGAGCGGTGGGGATGCGGCGACGCGCGAGTTCGACCTGGGAGGCACGGAGTGGGGTACCGTGACGCGCTCTGCACCGGCTGCGTTTCGCAGCCGAACTCGCGCATCACGGTACCCTACTTCGCGCCTCCCAGGTCGGTGCAGAGCGCGACGGTGCATCCCCACCGCTCCCCCGACGCGGCGCATCGCACAACTTGGAACAGGCGCTACGCAAGGCGCGACTCGGCGCGGGCGCGGATCTCGTCGAGCGTCGCTTCCATCGTGAGCGCCTGCGGGTCGAGCCGCACGTGGACAAGCGCAGCGATCCCGGCCGCCGAAGCGCGCTCGAAGGCGGGAGCAAAGTCTTCCGTACGCGCGACGGTCTCGCCGTACGCGCCGTACGCCCGGGCGAGTGCGGCGAAATCGGGGTTGCGAAGCGCGGTTCCGGACACGCGCCCGGGATAGCTGCGCTCCTGGTGCATGCGGATCGTTCCGTACATGCCGTTGTCGACGACGACGAAGACGATCGGCAACCGGTACTGCACCGCGGTCGCGAGCTCCTGGCCGTTCATCAGGAAGCAGCCGTCGCCGCTCCACGAGATCACCTGCCGCCGCGGATGAACGAGCTTGGCGGCCACCGCGGCCGGGACCCCGTACCCCATCGAACCCGAGTACGGCGCGAGCTGGCCGCGAAAACCGCGGTAGCGGAACACGCGGTGCATCCAGGTCGCGAAGTTGCCCGCACCGTTGGCGACGATCACGTCGCCGTCGAGGTGTTCGTCGAGCCAGCGCACGATCCGCCACAGGTCGACCGCCCCGGCGACCGGCCGCGGCTCGCGCCAGGCCTCGTAGTCCGCGTGGGCGAGTGCCGCCGACGCCGCCGGGTCGGGCTCGGCGGGGCGAGCAGCCTTCGCGTCGATCGCCGCCAGGAACGCGCCTGGGGCCGCGAGGATCGCGAGGGCCGGCTGGTAGACCCGCCCCAGTTCGTCGCTGCCGGGATGAACGTGAATGAGCGTCTGCCTCGGCACCGGCACGTCGAGCAGCGAATAGCCGCCCGTGGTCGTCTCGCCGAGCTTCTCGCCGAGGGCCAGCAGCACGTCGGCGTCGCGCACGCGCGCGGCGAGGCGCGGATTGATGCCGATGCCGACATCGCCGGCGTAGTTCGGATGCCGGTTGTCGAACAGGTCCTGATGCCTGAACGCGCAGGCGACCGGGAGCCGCGCCTCCTCGGCGAAGCGCCTGAGCGCGTCGTACGCGGCGGCGGTCCAGCCGCTTCCGCCAACCAGCACCAGCGGCCGGCGCGCCCCGCGCAACAGGCGCTCGGCTTCGGTGATGGCTGCGTGCGCAGGTGCGCACGCGACGCCTTCGACGTAGGGGGCATCCGCGCAGTCGGCGCGCGCGGCGAGCACGTCCTCGGGGAGCGCCAGCACGACCGGGCCCGGGCGGCCGGACATCGCGGCGCGATAGGCGTGGGCGACGTACTCGGGAATGCGCTCGACGCGATCGACCTCGGCAGCCCACTTCGCGCTCGCGCCGTACATGCGCCGGTAATCGATCTCCTGGAATGCCTCGCGGTCGGTCTCGCCGGTGCCGACCTGGCCGACGAAAACGATCATCGGCGTCGCGTCCTGCACCGCGGTGTGGATGCCGATCGCCGCGTTCGACGCTCCGGGCCCGCGGGTGACGAAGGCGAGCCCGGGGCGGCCGGTGAGCTTGCCGAATGCCTCGGCCATGTACGACGCGCCGCCCTCGTGGCGGCAGGTCACGAACGCGAGGCGGGGCGCTGCGTCGTGGAGCGCGTCGAGGGCGGCGAGGTAGCTTTCGCCGGGCACGCCGAACACGTGCGTCGCGCGTTGCGCGACGAGGCTCGCGACGAGCAACTCTCCACCGGTACGAATCGCCATCTCCGCTCCACGCCGGGCCCAGCGGCGATTCTACGTGACCGCTCCCGCCGAGGCCCTATAATCGCGGCGACGCGTGACCCCCGGACGCTGACCGATGCCCATCGACGGGCTTCTCGACGACGCATTGCTGTTCGCCGCCGGCGCGCTGGTGCTGGTGCTGGTGTCGATGCTCTTCACGCCGCACCGCCGTCGCGGACTGGTGCCGATGCTCGTCGTCGTCGCCATCGGCGTCGCCGGCCTGTGGATGGTCGTCCGCTTCGGCCGCTCCCTCCATGCGGCGACGCTGCCGGCGATCCTGCGCGAAGCGGCACTCGCGGTGGTGGCGATCGGTGTCATCCAGATCGTCGTGCGCTTCGTGTTCCAGACCGTGCTCGCGCGCCGGGGCATCCCGCGCATCCTCGACGAGTTCGTCATCGCGCTCGCCCTCATCGGCTACGCGATCTACCGGATGAACGCCGTCGGCGTGAACCTCGTCGGGCTCCTCACCACGTCAGCCGTGCTGAGCGGTGCGCTCGCGTTCTCGGCGCAGTCGACGCTCGGCAACCTGTGGGGCGGCATCGCACTGCAGCTCGAGAAGACCTGCCGCGTCGGCGACTGGGTGCGCATCGAGAACCTGACCGGCCAGGTGGTCAGCATCCGCTGGCGGTCGATGGCGATCGCGACCCCGTTGCGCGAGACGATCGTCATCCCCAACCAGCTCCTGATGAACAACCGCGTCACGGTCGTCGCCCGGCACGGCGAGGAGCGCACCGGGTGGCTGCGCTTCGTCGCGTTCCAGGTCGTGTTCGCGCATTCGCCGGAGAGCGTCGTCGCGGTCGTCGAGCACGCGCTCGCCAAGGCCGACATGCCTTTCGTCGGCCGCGGCCGCATGCCCGAGGTCGTCTGCCAGGCCTATCGCGACAACGGCATCGAGTACGCGGTCGTCTACGAGCTGACCGACGTCGCGCGCTACTGGACCGCCGATTCCCACATCCGCGTCCACGTCTACGCCGCGCTCGCACGTGCGGGCTTCACGATCCCGTTCCCGCACCGGGTGGTCGAGACGCGTCCCGACGAGCGCATCGAGAACGCCGAGCGCGAGATCGTTCATCGCCGTGCTGCGCTCGCGACGATGAACCTCTTCGCGTCGCTCACCGACGACGAGCGTGCAACCCTTGCAGGGGCTCTCACGACCGAGCTCTACGCAGGCGGCGACACGGTGTTCATGGCCGGCGAGCCCGCCGACTCGCTCTATCTCCTCGCTTCGGGAAGCGTCGACATCGTCGGCACCGATCCATCCGGAGCCCCACACCGCTTCGCAACGCTCGCTGCGCCGGCCTATTTCGGCGAAGGCGGTCTCCTTCTCGGCCAGCCGCGGGGCGCGACAGTGATTGCGAACGGCGAGGCGCGCTGCTACCGCCTCGACAAGGCGGGCTTCGACCGCATCATGCGCGCGCGCCCGGCACTGGTCGAGCAGCTTGCGGCGATTCTCGCCGAGCGCCAGGCCGAGAACGACGCGACGCTGCAGGCGCTCGACAGCGACGTGCGCAAGGCTCGCGCGGCCGGGCGCACCGCCGATTTCATGCGCAGGATGCAGCAGTTCTTCGGCATTTCCGGGTAGCACGGCCGACGCCGGCCGGAACGCACGCGGCGGCGCATCGATCCGTCCACTTTTCACCGTCCACGCGAAAACACCACCATGGCCCATCCACGCATTGCCGCCTCGCTGTTGTGCGTCGCATCGTTCGCCGCCGGCGTCTGCGGCGCAGCTACCGGCACCACCGTGGCACCCGCAGCGGCGGAGGGTGCGTGGCCGCAATCGTGGCCGATGTACGGAATGAACGCGGCGCACGAAGCGACCTGGAACGGGTCCGGCACCGGCGCGAATCCGGTCGGGTGGAAATTCGCCGTTCCCGGAGCGGTCGCGCTCGCCGCGACCCCGGAGGACGTCAGGAGGCAATACGTGAACGTCACGGCCGTCCGCGACCTCGTCGGCATCCCCGTGGGCGTGTCGGTCGCCGGCGGCATCGTCTACGTCCCCGGCGACGACGGCCACGTCTATGCGCTGGGTGCCGCCGACGGCAAGCTCGTATGGCAATTCGACGCGCTGAACCAGATCATGACCACGCCGGTGGTGGCGCCGACGGCGCGGGGAGTGCTGGTGTACGTCGGCGGCGGCAACGCCGATTTCTCGTACTCCGAGGCGGTCAAGTTCGGCACACCCGGGGCCGCCGTGGTCCGCGGCACGGGTATCAACGGCATCTACGCCCTGCAGGCGAAGACGGGCGATCCCGTGTGGTCGTTCCGGACCGAGGGGCAGGACATGCCGACGCCGGTCTACCACGCCGGCAGGATCATCTTCGGCAACGGCGACGGACACGTGTACGCCCTCGACGCCGCGACGGGGAACCTGGTGTGGAAGACCGCGATCAGGTCCTTTGTCAGCATGGCTTCGGCCACGCTCGCGGGTGACCGGGTCGTCGTCGCCGGCACGCATCCGGACGCGATCTACGCGCTCGATGCCGCGACTGGAGCGCTCGCCTGGAAGGCCGAGCCGGGCAACGTGTTCTCGAGCAGCATGGGCGATTGCGCGCCCGCCGCAGCCGGCGGGATCGTCGTCACCCAGATCGAAACCACGACCGGCAAGCCCGGCCTCGCCGGGAGCGAGGAGATTGCGGTCGACGCCGCGACCGGCAAGTTCGCATGGAGGACGATGCTGGGCGAAGGCAGGGTCCCGCCGCGCAACAAGGACGCCGTGCCGATGATCGCGGACGGCGTCGTCTACACCGGAAGCCCGGTCACCAACACCGCCTACGCCCTCGACCTCGGGAGCGGCAGGATCCTGTGGAGCCGCAAGCTGTCCAGGATGAAGGCGGCGCCGAGCGTCGAAGACGGCCACGTCTTCTTCCCGGTCGCCAACGGCACGATCTTCGTGCTCGACCGCAAGACCGGCGCGATCGTCAACGCCTACCACTCGGGCAACGGCGGCTTCGGTCCGCAGAACGGCGTCATCGTCAACCACACGATGTACATCGGTACCAACTACGGCTGGGTGTACGCGATTCCGACGAGCGAGATCGTCACGGCGCAATCGGCGCGCTGACCGGACGGAGTGCGCGTGGCTCAGCGGCCGCGGATCAGGTCCTCTCGCGTCAGCACGAACACGCTGTCGGCCGCCGAAGCGGTCTCCAGCCAGACGAAAGGCATGCGCGGGAACGCTGCCTCCGCGGCCTCGCGGCCGTGCCCGATCTCGACCACCAGCGCACCGTCCGGGTCGAGGAAGCGCGGCGCCGCGGCGAGGATCGTGCGCACCGCATCGAGGCCGTCGTCGCCCCCCGCGAGGGCGAGCGCCGGCTCGTGCCGGTACTCGCGTGGCAGCGTCTTCATCGCCGCGGCGGTGACGTAGGGCGGGTTGCTGACGATCAGGTCGTAGGACTTTCCCGGCAGGTTGTCGAAGAGGTCGGAGCGGATCAGGTTGATCCGGTCAGCGAGCCCGTACTCGCTGACGTTGCGCTGGGCGACTGCCAGCGCATCCGACGAGATGTCCGCGGCATCGATGTCGGCCGAAGGGAACGCGTGCGCGAGGAGGACGGCAAGGCAGCCCGAGCCCGTGCACAGGTCGAGCACCGAGCCGATCGCCTCGCGCTCGGTGACGAAGGGTGCGAATCCGTCGGGCAGGAGTTCAGCGATGAACGAGCGCGGAATGATCACGCGATCGTCGACGTAGAAGCGGAAATCCCCGAGCCAGGCCTCGTGCGTCAGGTACGCCGCGGGAACGCGCTCGTCGATGCGTCGCGCCATCAGCGCGGCGACCTCGCTTCGCTCGACCGTCGTGAGCCTCGCGTCGAGGAAGGGGTCGAGCCGGTCGAGCGGCAGCGCCAGCGCATGCAGCAGCAGGTAGGCCGCCTCGTCGTAGGCGTTGTCGAAGCCGTGTCCGAACGCGAGGCCCTCGCGGGTAAAGCGCGTCACCGCGAAGCGCAGCCAGTCGCGCAGGGTCTCGAGCTCGACCGCAGGCATCACGCCTCCGCCGCGAGCAGGCGCTCGAGCAGGCGCCGATAGATCGCGGCGAGGGTCTCGAGATCGGACGCCTTCACCCGCTCGTCGACCTTGTGAATGGTGGCGTTCACCGGCCCGATCTCGAGCACTTCCGGGCAGATGCGCGCGAGGTAGCGCCCGTCGGAGGTGCCGCCGGCGCACGAGAGGGCGGGAGTGATTCCGGTGAGCTCCCGGATCGTCGCCGCTGCAACCTCGACGAGGCGTCCCTTGCGCGTATGGAACGGCTCGCCGTGCGCGGTCCATGCGATGTCGTAATCGAGCCCGTGCCGGTCGAGCACCGCGGCGAGCTTCGACGCAAGCCCCTCACGGGTCGACACCGGCGCGTAGCGGAAGTTGAACATCGCGTCGAGCCGCCCCGGGATCACGTTGCCGGCGCCGGTTCCCGCGTGCACGTTCGAGACCTGGAACGTCGTCGCGGGGAAGTGCTCGTTGCCTTCGTCCCAGCGCGTCGCGGCGAGCTCGGCGAGCGCGGGGGCGGCGAGGTGGATCGGATTCCTCGCGAGCTGCGGATAGGCGACGTGGCCCTGGACCCCGTTGACGGTCAGCGTTCCCGACAGCGTACCGCGCCGCCCGTTCTTGACGACGTCACCGAGCTTCTGTTCGGACGAGGGCTCGCCGACGATGCAATAGTCGATTGCGGTTCCCGCCGCCTGCAGCCGCTCGACGATGCGTGCCGTCCCGTCGATCGACGAGCCTTCCTCGTCGGACGTGACGGCGAAGGCAATCGATCCGCCGTGCCCGGGGTGCGCGGCGACGAGGGCCTCGACCGCGGTGACGAATGCGGCGAGCGATCCTTTCATGTCCGCGGCGCCGCGCCCGTACAGGTAGCCGTCGCGCAGCACCGGAACGAACGGATCGCTCGTCCACGCCTCGCGCGGGCCCGGCGGGACGACGTCGGTGTGCCCGGCGAGGCAGACGAGCGGGCGCGCGCTGCCACGCCGCGCCCACAGGTTGGTGACGCCGTTGTCGACGCGCACATCGAACGCGAAGCCGAGCGGCGCGAGGCGCTCGCGAAGCAGCGCCTGGCATCCGCCATCGTCCGGAGTCACCGAGGGTCGCGCGATCAGCGCGACGGCGAGTTCGAGCGTCGGCGCGCGATCGGAGGGCATGCGGCGATGGTAGCAGAGCGACGTGCGCCGTCACCGCCTCCGCGGGCACCACGGCCGCGGCGATCAGTCGGCGTGGCCGAGGAACTCGGGGTTGATCGCCACCTGCGCGAAATCGGCTCCGCTACGCCGGCTCTCGGTCGCGGCTGCCGGCGCCTCGCCTTCGGGGCGCGCGCCCGGAGTGTTCTGGTTGATCAGCCAGGCGAGGTTGGTCGGCGAATCCGACGCCGTCATCGCCTCGTCGTAGCTGATGCGCCCGTCGAGATGGAGGCGCGACAGCGCCTGCTCGAAGGTCTGCGATCCCGGATAGAGCGATTGCTCCATCGCCTCCTTGATCTGCGTGAACTCTCCGTTCTTGATGAGTTCGGAGATCAGCGCCGTGTTGAGGAGGATCTCCACCGCGGGCTGCTGCCGGCCGTCGACGTTGCGGACGAGCCGCTGCGACACGATCGCGCGCAGCCCGATCGACAGGTCCGAGAGCACCGCCGCACGCGCATCGTGCGGGAACATGTTGATGATGCGCGACAGCGCGTGATAGCTGTTGTTGGCGTGGATCGTCGACAGGCAGAGGTGACCGGTCAGCGTGTGCAGGAGCGCCGACTGCATCGTCTCCTTGTCGCGGATCTCGCCGATCATGATGAGGTCGGGCGCCTCGCGCAGCGCGTTCTGCAGCGCCATCTGGTAGCCGAGCGTGTCGATGCCGATCTCGCGCTGGTTGACGATGCTCTGGCGGTGCTCGAACAGGTACTCGATCGGGTCCTCGATCGTCAGGATGTGGCCGGTCCGGTTGTTGTTGCGGTGATCGATCATTGCCGCAAGTGTGGTCGACTTGCCCGAGCCGGTCGCGCCGGCGACCAGCACGAGGCCGCGCTTGGCCATCACGAGATCGAGGAGCACCGGCGGCAGGTGCAGCGCCTCGAACGGCGGAATGCTGCTGCGCACGTAGCGGACGACGAGCGAGATCGATCCACGCTGCCTGAACACGTTGATGCGGAAGTTGCCGACTGCACGGTCGAGGTGCGAGATGTTCATCTCGCGCGTGTTCTCGAACTCGCGCGCCTGCTCCTTGCTCATCAGGTCGTAGGCGATCCGTCGCACGGTCTCGACGTCCATCTTCTGCGTGGAGACCGCGCTGACGACGCCGTTCACCTTGAGGCTGATCGGCGCCCCGCACGAGATGTAGAGGTCGGAGGCCTCGCGGTCGTGCATCAGCTTGAACAATCGGTCGAGATACATGCTGTCCTTTCCGGGCTAGAATCAGGGCCTGTCGCGGCGACCGTACCGGCCATGATGATGTCATGGCGCCCCGCCGGCCGCCAGCCGCTTCCCGAAGCCGCCGGTGGGCCGGTCGCGAGGCAACCCGCGGCCGTCGCACCGCGCCGCCGCGCGCGGTCCCTGCAAACCAATCACGCAACGAAGCAAGTTTCATGCTCGCGATCATCGGTGGCACCGGGCTGACCAGGCTGTCGAACCTCGCCGTCGCCCACCGCGAGGTCGTACGCACGCCCTTCGGCGAGCCGTCGGCGGCGCTCGTGCTCGGCAAGCTCGCCGGACACGACACGATGTTTCTCGCGCGCCACGGCCACGGGCACACGATCCCGCCGCATCGCGTGAACTACCGCGCCAACCTGTGGGCGCTGAAGCAGGCGGGAGCGACGGCGATCCTCGCCGTCGCCTCGGTCGGTGCCATTCGCGGCGCCAAGCCGGGCGGCCTCGTGCTTCCGCACCAGATCATCGACTACACGTGGGGTCGCCAGCAGACCTTCTTCGACGGCAACGGCGCGCAGGTCGTCCACGCCGATTTCACGCATCCGTACGACGACGGCCTGCGCGCGGTCTGCCTGGCCGCGGCGGTCGACGCGAAGATCGCGCTCGCCGACGGGGGGATCTACGCCGCGGTGAACGGTCCGCGCCTCGAGACCGCGGCCGAGATCGACCGGATGGAACGCGACGGCGCGACCCTCGTCGGCATGACCGGAATGCCCGAGGCGGGGCTCGCGCGCGAGATCGGGATGCCCTATGCGTCGGTCTGCGTCGTGGTCAACCACGCCGCGGGCCGTGGCGACAGCGCCGAGCGCATCTCGCTCGAGGGCATCGCGCGCGTGCTCGAGACCGGGATGGATCGCGTGCGCACGCTGATCGAGCACGCGATTGCGAGGATCGGGCGTGCTGCCCCGTAGGCGCGGCCGATGATTCGCGACATCCTGCGCATGGGCGATGCGCGGCTCCTCGAGCGCTCGCGCGAAGTGGCCGCCGGCGATTGGCCGGCGCTCGCAGCGCTCCTCGCCGACATGCGCGAGACAATGCACGCGCGTGACGGTGCGGGCCTGGCGGCCCCGCAGGTCGATGTCCGCCTGCGCGTGGTGATCTTCGGCGTCGAGCGCAGTGCGCGCTATCCCGACGCCGAGCCCGTCCCGTGGACCGAGCTCGTCAACCCGGTGATTACGCCGCTCGACACGACGATGGAGGACGGCTGGGAAGGCTGCCTGTCGGTGCCCGGCCTGCGCGGCATCGTGCCGCGCTTCAGCCACATCGGCTATCGCGGCCTCGATGCACAGGGGAAGGCGATCGAGCGCGAAGCGCGCGGATTCCACGCGCGCGTCGTGCAGCACGAGTGCGACCACCTCGACGGCATCCTCTACCCGATGCGCGTACGCGACTTCGCGCGCTTCGGGTTCACCGACGTGCTGTTCCCCGAGAGCGCCGGCATCGACGAGTAGGCGCGCCGCGTGCGGATGCGCGCTTCCGCGGTGCGCGCCTATACTTGCGAGGTGTCCGCACGGTCGGACGGAGGCGTCATCCGATGCGCACGATACCGGTCGGGGCCACGGGCTCGTACGCCCTCGTCGTCGGGCCCGAGCATCTTGCCAACCGCTTCAAGGACGCGTCGCTGCCGGCGGTGCTGGCCACTCCGGTGATGATCATGGCGATGGAGAACGCGGCGCTCGACGCCATCAGGCCCTACCTCGATGCGGGCGAGAGCGCGGTGGGCACCCGGGTCGACGTCAGCCATCTGGCGGCGACGCCCGCCGGCCGACGCGTCGTCGCTTCGGCAACGGTGACGGCGAGCCACGGGCGCCGGATCGAATTCGACGTGCGCGCGGTGGACGGCGACGAGGAGATCGGCCGCGGCACGCACGGACGCGTCGCCATCGACCTTGCGCGGTTCTCGGGGCACCTCGCGGCGAAGTCCGCACATCGAGAGGAGTGAGGCATGACTCGCAATGAAGCCCGTGCGCCGGGCACCGGCGCAGCACCGGCAGCAGGACGGGGGGCGGGCGACGCAGAGCCACCCGTTTCGCAGGCGGTCGTTGCGCCGCTCACCGCCGCCGCGATGTTCCTCGTCGCGACGATCGAGCCCAATTCGCGTGCGCGCGCCGCCGTGCGCGCCCTCTGCGGCGAGCTCGGGGGACTGCAGCGCGCGGTGGGCTTCCGCGATGCCGACGCGGGCCTCTCCTGCATCGCCGGCTTCGGTTCGGACGCGTGGGACGCGCTGTTCGGCGCTCCGCGGCCGAAGGAGCTTCACCCGTTCCGCGAGGTCCGCGGCCGGCATCACGCCGTCTCGACACCGGGGGACATCCTGTTCCACCTGCGCGCGACGCGGATGGACCTCTGCTTCGAGCTCGCGACCGAGATCATGTCGCGGCTCGGCGGGAGCGTACGCACCGCCGACGAGGTGCACGGCTTCAGGTACTTCGACGCGAGGGACCTCCTCGGATTCGTCGACGGGACCGAGAACCCGGTCGAGCGCGCGGCGATCGATGCGACGCTGATCGGCGACGAGGATCCTGAGTTCGAAGGCGGGAGCTACGTCATCGTGCAGAAGTACCTGCACGACATGGCGGCGTGGAACGCGCTGCCGGTCGAGCAGCAGGAGCGCATCATCGGCCGCACCAAGCTCGGCAACGTCGAGCTCGCCGACGACGTGAGGCCGACCTCGGCGCACAGCGCGCTGACGACGCTGGTCGAGAACGGCGAGGAACTCGAGATCCTGCGCGACAACATGCCGTTCGGCGAAGTCGGCAAGGGCGAGTTCGGCACCTACTTCATCGGCTATGCCCGCTCGCCGCAGCGCATCGAGCGGATGCTCGAGAACATGTTCGTCGGGCGGCCGGCGGGGAACTACGACCGGCTGCTCGATTTCAGCCGTGCCGTCACCGGCACGCTGTTCTTCGTTCCGACCGCGACCTTCCTCGAAGAGGAAGCCGCGGGTCGCGGATCGCCGCCGGGAGCCTGAGGCGGTGCGGGAAGCCGGGCGAGCCGCACGGGTGCGCCCCCGGGCGCCGGCGCGCTTCTAGACCCTGAGCTCCTCGTAGAGCGCCGTCTCGAGGCGCAGCAGCGCCTGCTCGTCGTGCAGGCGCGCCCCGCCTATCAGGAACACGTCCTCGGCGCGCTCGCCAAGCGTGTTGATGCGCGCGCTCACGACATCGACGTTGGCCTGCGCGAGCAGCCACGCGATCCGCGCGAGGAGCCCGGGCCGGTCGCCGGCGACGACCTCGAGAATGAAATGGGTCCCCTTGTCGTCGGGGAAGATCTGGACGTCGGGAGTCAGCGGGAAGTGCCGGAGCTGCCGTGAGACGCGCCCGGTCGCGGGAGGCGCGAACGGCGCATCCGGGGCGAGCGCGCGTGCGAGCTCGTACTCGACGTACTGGATCGTGTCGCGATACGACGCCGCCGGATTGGCGGGATCGTGCACGGTGAAGCTGTCGAGCGCGAACCCGTGGCGCGTCGTGTGGATCCTCGCGTCGAGGATCGACAGCCCGGCGCGGCCGAAGAACGCGCACGCGCGTGCGAAGAGCGCCTTCTGGTCGGGGAGGTAGATGAGCGCCTGCAGCGCCGCACCGTCGCCGTAGAGACGCGCCTTGACGACCGGGTCGCGGCGCTCGACGCGCCACCACAGGTGACGCGCGTGCCAGGCGATCTCGTCGGCCGTGTGGCGCTGGAAGTAGGTGATGTCGAGCTCGCGCCAGAGCGCATCCTCGGCGCCTTCCGCGACCGTGTAGAGGCGCAGCAGCCGGCGCGCCTCGCGCTGGCGGAGCTCGACGCTGTCGGCGAGCGTGGGCGGCTTTCCGGCCGATCCCGACAGCCGTGCGTGCGTCGCCCGGAAGAGCTCCTCGAGGAGTCGTCCCTTCCAGGCGTTCCACACGACCGGGCTCGTCCCGCGGATGTCGGCGACGGTGAGCAGGTAGAGCGCGACCAGCCGGCGCTCGGTCGCCACCGTGCGGGCGAAGCGCTCGATCACCTGCGGGTCGGTGATGTCCTGCTTCTGCGCGGTTCCCGACATCGAGAGGTGCTCGGCGACCAGCCAGACGACGAGCGCAGTGTCGTCGGCGTGCAGCCGGTGCTGGACGCAGAAGCGCCTCGCCTCGCGCGCGCCGAGGACCGAGTGGTCGCCGCCGCGCCCCTTCGCGACGTCGTGGAAGAGCCCGGCGAGGTAGAGCACCTCGGGCCGCTCGAAGTCGGTGATGAGGCGCGAGCAGAGGGGGTACTCGTGTGCGTGCTGCGCCTCGGTGAAACGGCGCAGGTTGCGGATCACCATCAGGATGTGCTCGTCGACCGTGTAGACGTGGAACAGGTCGTGCTGCATCTGACCGACGATCCGCCCGAATGCCGGCAGGTACTGGCCGAGGGCGCCGTACAGGTTCATCCGCCGCAGCGCGTGGGTCAGTCCGCTGCCGGCCTGGAACATCTGCAGGAAGCGCGCACGGTTCACCGGGTCGCGCCTGAACGCGGCGTCGATGCGCCGGCGATTGCGCCACAGCGCGCGCAGCGTGCGCGCGGTCATCCCGCGCAGCCCGGGATGGCGCTGGACGGCGAGGGTGGCGTCGAACATTGCGCCCGGGCGTGTCTCGAACAGCTTCTCGTCGCGCAGGTCGAGCAGCTCGTCGACGCGCTGGAAATCGGCATCGATTGCGACCGGCGCCGTCGCGCCGGGATAGAGGTGCATGTGCAGGTTCTGCATGAGCAGCGTGTTGACCTGGCGGACGACCTTGGTCGCGCGGTAGTAGCGCTGCATCAGCAGCTCGCTCGCGCGGCGCCCGGCACGGTCGGCGAGGCCGACCTCGCGCGCCAGCGCGGCCTGCACGTCGAAGAGCAGCCGGTCCTCGCGGCGCCCGGCGAGGTAGTGCAGCCGCACGCGCAGCGCGCCGATCGCGCGCTCCTGCCGCGCGACCGCGCGCGCCTCGGCCGGAGTGATGAGGCCCTGCGCGGCGAGCTCGTTCCACGTATGGCCGAGGCCGGCCGCCCGTGCGATCCAGAGCACCGTCTGCAGATCGCGCAGGCCCCCCGGGCTTTCCTTGACGTTGGGCTCGAGGTTGTAGGCCGCGTCGTGGTAGCGCAGGTGCCGCTGCTGCTGCTCGAGCGCCTTGGCGGCGTAGAACGCCCGCACGTCGATCGACGCGTCGAAGCTCCGCACGAACTCGCCGTACACTCGGCGCGATCCGGCGACGAGGCGGCGCTCGAGGAGGCTCGTGCGCACGGTGACATCGGCGGCGGTCTCGGTCGCGCACTCGGCGACCGTGCGCACGGCGTGCGCGAGCTCGAGGCCGACGTCCCACAGCGCGGCGAGCAGCTGCTCGATCGCCGGCGCCGATTCGTGCGTGGCGCCCGAGGCGGACGGCACGAGAATCAGGACGTCGACGTCGGAATGCGGGTAGAGCTCGCCGCGCCCGTAGCCGCCGACTGCAACCAGCGCGCAGCGCGGGTCGATGCCGCATTCGGCCCACATCCCGGCGACGACGCAATCGGTGAGCTTCGCGAGCTGCCGAAGCAGCACGCCGGTGCCTGCACGAGCGAGGAACGCGGCGCGCGCGCTCGCGCGTCCCGCCTGCAGCACCTCTTTCCAGTGCCCGACGCGCGGAAGCTGCACCGGGGACCGCGCGATGGCCGCGGGTACCGGCGCAGTGCTCACGACGGGTCGGCGTTCAGGCCGGCGCCGGAGGGGGCGCCGGCGTTCCGGCCGAGACGGTGAGCACCTCGAAGCCTTCGCCGGTGACGAGGATCGTGTGCTCCCACTGCGCGGAGAGCGAGTGATCGGCCGTGACGATCGTCCAGCCGTCGGCGAGCGCGCGGATCGCCGCCTTGCCGGCGTTGATCATCGGCTCGACGGTGAACACCATCCCCGGCTGCAGCTTGAGGCCGGTGCCCGGGCGCCCGTAGTGCAGGACCTGCGGCTCCTCGTGGAAGCGGCGGCCGATCCCGTGACCGCAGAACTCGCGCACGACCGAGAACCCGTGTCCTTCGGCGAAACGCTGGATCGCTGCGCCGATGTCGCCGAGGTGCGCTCCGGGACGCACGGCGCGGATGCCGCGCCACATCGCCTCGTAGGTGATCTCGACCAGCCTGCGCGCCTGGATCGACGGCTTGCCGATGAAGAACATGCGGCTCGTGTCGCCGTGATAGCCGTCCTTGATCACCGTCACGTCGACGTTGATGATGTCGCCGTCCTTCAGCTTCCGATCGCCGGGAATGCCGTGGCAGACGACGTGGTTGACCGACGTGCACAGCGAGGCGGGGTAGGGCGAGTATCCGGGCGGAGCATAGTTCAGCGTGGCCGGGATCGTGTGCTGGACGTCGACCATGTACCCGTGCGCCGCGCGGTCGATGTCCCCGGTCGTCACGCCCGCGGTGATCAGCGGCGTGAGAAAGTCGAGCAGCTCGCCGCCGAGGCGGCCGGCGATGCGCATGCCCTCGACGTCGGCGGGTGACTTGAGGTCGACTGACATCGGCGTCAGTCGCGCAGCAGTTCGTTGATGCCGGTCTTCGCGCGCGTCTTCGCATCGACGCGCTTGACGATCACCGCGCAGTAGAGCCCGTGGCTGCCGTCGGACGCGGGGAGGCTGCCGGAGACGACGACCGAGCCCGCCGGAACGCGCCCGTAGCTGACGCTTTTGGCCGCACGGTCGTAGATGCGCGTGCTCTGGCCGATGAAGACGCCCATGCCGAGTACCGAGTTCTCCTCGACGACGACCCCCTCGACGACCTCCGAGCGCGCGCCGATGAAGCAGTTGTCTTCGATGATCGTCGGTGCCGCCTGCACCGGCTCCAGCACGCCGCCGATGCCGACGCCTCCGGACAGGTGGACGTTGCGGCCGATCTGTGCGCACGATCCGACGGTCGCCCAGGTATCGACCATCGTCCCTTCGCCGACGAAGGCCCCGACGTTGACGTACGAGGGCATCAGCACGACGTTCCTCGCGATGAACGCTCCGCGGCGCGCGACCGCCGGCGGCACGACGCGCACGCCCGCCCTGGCGAACGCGGCATCGTCCCAGCGCGCGAATTTCGTCGGCAGCTTGTCGTAGAAGCGGAACGGAACCTGCGGTCCGGCGAGCCCGATCGGCGCGCTGTCGGCGAGCCTGAACGAGAGCAGCACCGCCTTCTTGATCCACTCGTGCGTCACCCACGCACCGTCGATCTTCTCGGCAACGCGAAGTCGCCCGGCATCGAGGCCGGCCACGACATCCTCGACGGCCTCGCGCAGCGCTGCCGGCGCCGACGCGGGCGCGAGGTCCGCGCGCGACGCCCACGCCGTGTCGATGACCTGCCTGAGATCGCGCATCGAGCTATCTGTGAATCGAGCGGGTCATTCTACACGGGCGGCGCAGGCGACGATGCGCTCGATGGCCTCCTCGCACTCGGCAAGCGGTGCGACGAGCGCGACGCGAATGCGCCCGGTCCCCGGGTTGACGCCGTTCGCCTCGCGGCCGAGGAAGCTCCCGGGAAGCACGAGCACGTGCTCCTCGGCGTAGAGCCGGCGCGCGAACGCGGCGTCGTCGGTGGGCGTGGTCGCCCACAGGTAGAACCCCGCTGCGGGGACTGCGCAAGGCAGCGCGCCCGCAAGGCGTGGCGCGAGGCGTGCGAACTTGGCGGCGTAGAGCGCGCGATTGGCGACCACGTGGGTTTCGTCCGACCATGCGGCGATGCTCGCCTCCGCGACCGCCGCCGACATCGCCGAGCCGTGGTAGGTGCGATAGCGAAGGAAAGCTTCGATCAGCCTCGCGTCGCCGGCGACGAACCCCGAGCGCAGGCCGGGCGCGTTCGAGCGCTTGGAGAGGCTTCCGAACACGGCGAGCCGCGGGTAGCCGGCGCGGCCGAGCATCGAAGCGGCAGCGAGCGCGCCGAGCGGCGGCCGGCTCTCGTCGAAATAGATCTCCGAATAGCACTCGTCGGAGGCGATCGCGAACCCGTGACGGTCGGAGAGTTCGAACAACGCCTTCCAGTCGTCGACACCGAGCACGCTTCCGGTCGGGTTGTCGGGCGAGCAGACGTAGAGGAGCTGGGTCCGCGCCCACACGTCCTGGGCGACGGCCTGCCACCGATGCCGGAACCCTTTGGCGGGGTCGGCGTTCACGCAGTGCACGTCGACCCCGGCAAGAAGGGCGGCACCCTCATAGATCTGGTAGAAGGGATTGGGCACGACGACGACGGCGCCGGGCCGGCTCGCGTCGGCGACCGTCTGCGCGAACGCGAACAGCGCCTCGCGGCTGCCGAGCACCGGCAGCACCTCGGTCTCGGCATCGACACGCGCCGGCGCGTGCCGGCGCGTCAGCCACGCGGCGATCGCCTCGCGAAGCCGCGCCACGCCGCGCGTCATGGGATAATTCGCGAGCCCGGTCACCGCGCCGCGCGCGAGCGCATCGACGATGAACGGGGGCGTCGGATGACGCGGCTCGCCGATCGACAGGTTGATCGGCGACTTCCCCGCATCGGGCGCAATGCCCGAATGGAGCGCGCGCAGGCGCTCGAAGGGATACGGTTGCAATCGCTGCAGCAGCGGATTCATGCCGGGATCGGGATACGCAATGGCAGAGGCGCGCGATTATAGCGACGGGCCGGGCCTGCGATTGGCGGGAGCGATGGCGACACTCGCGACGCTGGTCGCTGGCGCCGTGCTCGCGGCCGTCGTCGCCTGGTGGGCGTGGCAGCTGTTCGGTCCGAAGCCGGTGCACATCGCACCGCGCGCGCCGGACGACCCGGTGGCGACGCTGCTCGCATCCGGCATGTTCGACGGCAGCGCCGGCACCGTTGCGGCAGGCGGCGCCGAGACCACGGCGCTAAACGGCGATGCGCAACTGCTCGGGATCATCGCCGGGCACGAAGGAGACGGCTACGCGCTGTTCCGCGTCGGCTCGGCGCCGAAGCTCGTCGCGGCGGGGGAGGCGATCACCGGATCGGCGACGCTCGTGTCGGTGTCGCCGCGATCGGTCACCGTCCGCGAAGGCGGGCGCGAGCGCGACATCGCGCTGTGGCCGCGCGTAGCGCCGGCCGTGCGCGGCGCGCAACCGGTGGCGAGCGCCGCGCCGCCGGTGACGCCGACCTGCGCGCCGCCCCCCGGGTTCGCGGGTCCGGTGATCCGGTTGAACGCCGAGCTTCTCGGTGGCCTCGCCGGTCAGCCATCCGCGTGGAGCACCCTTCTCGCCGGCTCGCCCGACGGCCTCGTCGTCCGTGCAAGCGGCGGGTACGCGGCGATGCTCGGGCTGTCCGCCGGCGATCGCATCGAGCAGGCGAACGGCATCGCGCTGCACGCGCCCGACGACGTTGCGAGTGCCGTCCTGCGCCCGCTCACCGAGAACCAGGGCGTGCGCCTGCGCGGCACGCACGACGGTCACGAGCGCGAAGTGTGGGTCGCGAGTGCGAGTTGCGCAGGCTGAGTGCGCCGGCCGGGCGCAGTCCGCGACGCGGTCAGGCGTTGTCCTCCGGCAGCCAGCCGAGCAGGTCGAGCGGATGGTCGATCGATCCCGTCGCGGGCCAGCTCGACGGATCGGTGTCGCCGCCGAGGTATCCGTAGCGGGCGACGATCGTCGCCATGCCTGCGGCGTTGCCGGCGGTGACGTCGCGCAGGTCGTCGCCGACGTAGACGCACGTCCTCGCCGGCAATCCAAGCGCCGCAGCGGCGAACAGCAGCGGCTCGGGATGCGGCTTCGGGCGCGACGCGGTATCGCCCGACACGACGGTCGCCGCGCGGCCGGCGAGCCCGAGCGCCGCCACCACCGGAGTGGTGAAGCGCGCCACCTTGTTGGTGACGATGCCCCACGGCAATCGCCGCGCGTCGAGCGCCGCGAGGAGCTCGCGCACACCGTCGAACAGATGGGTGCTGCGCGCGAGTCCTGCCGCGTAATTGGCGAGGAACTCGTCGCGCAGGACCGGGTAGTCCGGATCGTCGGGAGTCACCCCCATGCCGGATCCGAGGAGGCCGCGCGCGCCCGACGACGCGTGCGCGCGCAGCGCTTCGACGGCCACCGGCGCGAGGCCGCGCCGCTCGCGCATCGTGTTGACGGCGAGGGCGAGGTCGCCGGCCGAATCGGCGAGCGTTCCGTCGAGGTCGAACAGCACGGCCGATACCGCGAGCGCCTCCACGCTATGCGCCGCCGGAAGCCGTCCGCCTGAACGCGGCGAGGTAGTTGACCGACGTGTCGGCATCGAGCCGGTAGCGGCGTGTCAGCGGGTTGTAGGCGAGACCCGTCATTGCGACCGGATCGAGACCGGCACGCCGCGCGTGCGCGGCGAGCTCCGACGGACGCAGGAAGCGCGACCAGTCGTGGGTTCCGCGCGGCAGCAGCCGCAGCGCGTATTCGGCCCCGAGGATCGCGAGCGCATACGACTTCGGATTGCGGCTGATCGTCGAGAAGACGACGCAGCCGCCGGCGGCCACGAGCTTCGCGCAGGCATCGATCGTCGAGGCCGGATCCGGCACGTGCTCGAGGAGCTCGAGGCAGGTCACGACGTCGAACGCCTGCGGGCGCTCGCGTGCGAGATCCTCGGCCGCGACGCAGCGGTAGTCGGCGCGCGCGCCCGACTCGAGCTGATGCAGGCGCGCGACGCCGATCGCCTTCTCCGAGAGATCGATGCCGGTCACCTCGGCGCCTCGTGCGGCCATCGCCTCGGTGAGGAGGCCGCCTCCGCAGCCGACGTCGAGCGTGCGGCGGCCCTCGAGTCCGCCTGCGACCTTCTCGATCCAGCCGAGGCGCAGCGGATTGATGTCGTGCAGCGGCCTGAACTCGCTTTCGCGATCCCACCAGCGGTGCGCGAGCGCGGAGAACTTCGCGAGCTCGGCCGGATCGGCATTGCCGGCGGTGGTCGGCGCGGGATGAACGTCGGGCATGGCGCTTCGTCGCGGGCCTGATCAACGCAGCCGAGACTGCCAGCTTCGCGCGCGGGCCGCAACCGCGCCGCGATCGAGGGTGATGAGCGCGCCGTGCTCGACCACGCGGCGGCCCGCGACCCAGACGTCGGACACGTGCTCGCGCCCGGCAGCGTGGACGAGGTGCGAGCGCGGGTCGAAGACGGGAAGCGTTTCAAGATCGCCGAGGCGCACGGCGACGGCGTCCGCCGCCTTGCCGCCTGCGAGCGATCCGATCGATCCCTCGAGGCCGAGCGCGCGGGCGCCTCCGAGGGTCGCCATCCGCAGCAGCGCCGCCGCAGGCAGCGCGGAGGCGTCGCCCGCGACGACCTTGGCGAGCAGGCCGGCGAGGCGCATTTCCGAGAAGACGTCGAGGCGGTTGTTCGACGCGGCGCCGTCGGTGCCGAGCGCGACGTTGACGCCGCGATCGAGCATCGCCGCCACCGGGGCGATGCCGCTCGCGAGCTTCATGTTCGACGCGGGGCAGTGGACGACGTGGCAGCCCTGGCCGGCGAGGAGCCCGATTCCCGCCGCGTCGACGTGGACGCAGTGGATCGCGATGAAGCCGGGACCCGTCGCGCCGAGGCGATCGAGCCGCGCGAGCGGAGTCTCCCCGGACTTTTCGAGCGACTGCGCGAGTTCGCGCTGCGTCTCGCCGACGTGCGTCTGGATCGGCAGGTCGAGCTGGCGCGCATAGGTGACGATTTTCTCCCAGGTCCGGTCGCTGACCGTGTAGGGCGCGTGCGGCGCCAGCGCGAAGACGATCAGCGGCGAGTGCTTCCACAGGTCGCGCGCCTCGAAGCCGCGCTGCAGGCACGCGTCGGCGTCGGCCGCCCACGCCGTGGCGAAATCGAGCACAGGCATCCCGAGCATCGCGCGGATGCCCGCGGCGTCGCAAACGTCGGCGGTCGCATCGGGGAAGAAATACATGTCGTTGAAGCACGTGACGCCGCCGCGCAGCATTTCCGCGACCGCGAGCGCCGCGCCGTCGCGGACGAACTCGGCACCGACGAAGCGCGCCTCGAGCGGCCAGATGTTCCGCTCGAGCCACGTCTCGAGCGGCACGTCGTCGGCGATCCCGCGCAGCAGCGTCATCGCCGCGTGCGTGTGCGCGTTGACGAGGCCGGGGATCAGCACGTGGTCGTCGCACGCGACGCGCGTTCGCGCGGTGAACGCGGCGTCGGCCTCGTGCTGCGGGCAGAGCGCGACGATGCGGCCTTCGTCGGCGACGAGCGCATGGCGCTCGAGCACGCCGTCGGGCTCGACGGGAATGATCCAGCGCGCGTCGATGCGCAGGTCGACCTCGCGCGGAGGACGGTTCGTCGGGGTGTCCATCGGAGCGGCGCGCCCCGCCTGTAGGGCGCGGGCGCCGGCCCAGTTTAGCAGGGGATCGGGTAGGGGACCGGGTCACCCCGGTCGCCCTCCCACACCACCGTACGTGCGGTTCCGCATACGGCGGTTCATGAAGTACGCTGAAGGCGCTGCACCGTATCAAGCAGCGACACCAGCCC
>JAFEDF010000194.1 GCA_018241785.1 Pseudomonadota bacterium
CACGCGTGGGCTGCGCTCGCGCTCGCGGTGATCGTCGCGGCGCCGGCCGCAGCGCAGCCTGCGGCAGCGCCTCCGCCGCCTGCGTCGTACGACATCCCCGGCATCATCGCGAAGGTGAAGCCGTCGATCGTCGCGGTCGGCACATTCGAGAAGCTGCGCTCGCCGCAGTTCCAGTTCCGCGGCACCGGCTTCGCGGTCGGCGACGGATCGATGATCGCGACCAACGCGCACGTGCTGCCCGGCGTCGTCGACAGCGCGGGAAACGAGACCCTCGCCATCCTCCTTCCGGAGTCGGGTGCGGGCGGACCCGTCGTCGCGCAGATGCGGTCGGCAACGCGGGTCGCAGTCGATCCGGCGAGCGATCTCGCGCTCCTCAGGATCGACGGCGCGCCGCTGTCGCCGCTGAAGCTCCGTGGGTCGGCCCCGGTGTCCGAAGGCCAGTTCGTGCTGATGACCGGCTACCCGATTGGCGCCGTCTTGGGTCCGTTCCCCGCGACGCACCGCGGCATGATCTCGGCGATCACGCCGATCGCCCTTCCGCAGGCGAACTCGGCGCAGCTCAAGTCCGCCGTCGTGCGCAGGCTCACGAGCGGAAGCTTCCCGGTCTACCAGCTCGACGCGACGGCGTACCCCGGCAACAGCGGCAGTCCGATCTACGATCCGGCCACCGGCGAAGTGCTCGGCATCGTCAACATGGTGTTCGTCAAGGGCACCAAGGAAGCGGCGTTGACCGAGCCGAGCGGCATCACCTACGCGATCCCGGTCACCCACCTCGAAGCGCTGCTGAAGAGCGCCGCGAAGACGAAGTGATCCTGCGCGTCGAGCACGCTTCGCAGCAGATTCCCTGACATCGAGTCCGTTACGCGCGATCCCCGTCCGCGTCGTTGGCCGGCGGCGCCTCCTCCTCGCGCCGCAGTGCCTTCACCGTGAGGTGCCAGGCGAGAAGATGCGGCGGCATCTTCAGCCAGTGTCCGCGGATGTAGAGCGCACGGCGAGCCCAGCGCGTCGAGGCCCGTCCACGCGTCGGCCGCAACGCGGGTCCGAGGAGTGCGTTCATCGCCTGACGGATCGGAAAGGGCGCCGCATCGCGGCGCGCGTCGCGCAGGACTTCAGGCGGCACCGGCGTGCGATGCACGCGGGATGACCAATGGAGGGCGTAGGAGAGCGGGCGTGCGAGTTGCAGCGTTCGCGCACGCGGGACGAGCGTTGCCCAGAACTCCGGCTCGGCGATTGCGAAATGGCGCACCAGCGCGTCGAAGTCGACGAGATCGCGCGTCGCGTGGCTGAAATCCTCGTCGCAGAAGAGGTGCGTCGCGCAGTGGATCGCCATGTCGGTTGGCGACAGCACGGCGAAGCGGATGGGAACATCGGGCTGGCCGGCGGCGAGGTCCTGCCTGCTCTCGACGGGAAGCGCAGCCGCATCGGCAATCAGAAGGTTTGAATCAGGGCGCATCCGCGACGTCTCCGGAACGAGCGCGTGATGGACGTCGA
>JAFEDF010000195.1 GCA_018241785.1 Pseudomonadota bacterium
ACGCTTTCGTGCCTGAGCGTCAGTGTTAGCCCAGGGGGCTGCCTTCGCCATCGGTGTTCCTCCGCATATCTACGCATTTCACTGCTACACGCGGAATTCCATCCCCCTCTGCCGTACTCCAGCTGTGCAGTCACAAATGCAGTTCCCAGGTTGAGCCCGGGGATTTCACCTCTGTCTTACGAAGCCGCCTGCGCACGCTTTACGCCCAGTAATTCCGATTAACGCTTGCACCCTACGTATTACCGCGGCTGCTGGCACGTAGTTAGCCGGTGCTTATTCCGCCGGTACCGTCAACCGCCACGGGTGTTATCCGTGGCGCTTTCGTCCCGGCTAAAAGCGGTTTACAACCCGAAGGCCTTCTTCCCGCACGCGGCATGGCTGGATCAGGGTTTCCCCCATTGTCCAAAATTCCCCACTGCTGCCTCCCGTAGGAGTCTGGGCCGTGTCTCAGTCCCAGTGTGGCTGATCATCCTCTCAGACCAGCTACCGATCGTCGCCTTGGTAAGCCATTACCCCACCAACAAGCTAATCGGACATCGGCCGCTCCCCTAGCGCGAGGTCTTGCGATCCCCCGCTTTCCTCCGTAGAGCGTATGCGGTATTAGCGCCGCTTTCGCGGCGTTATCCCCCACTACGGGACACGTTCCGATGCATTACTCACCCGTTCGCCACTGAATGAGGAGTTGCCCCCTCACCCCGTTCGACTTGCATGTGTAAAGCATGCCGCCAGCGTTCAATCTGAGCCAGGATCAAACTCTTCAGTTCGATCTCTACAAAGTTCAACTCACTTGACTCATTGCGGCAGGCCGTCCCGCTTGACACGGAAACGACCGACCGCACTAGCGTCGTGTGAGCACTCGAGTTTTGGAACGTCCGGCGCCGCCAACCCGGAACCTTGCGCGTTGCCGCGCGCGGAAACCTGGCCGCGGACACCGGAGCCGCCGCCCCAGCACCCACACCTATCGATTGCGAATTGTTAAAGAGCGTGCCGCCCGAGGCGCCCCTCCCGTCGGGAAGGAGCGACCGCACCCCGTTGTCTTGCGAGCCAAGCTGAGGGTGCGGTGCAGCAGGAAGGCGGATTCTAGACTACCTGCGCGGCGATTGCAAGCAGGCCTTTGACCGCCCTTTCCGGCCCGCGGCGCGATTTCAGGCCGGCCGCGGGTATTTCCACTTGTTGTGGACCCACAGCCAGTCCGGGGGACTCGCGCGGATCTCGGACTCCAGCCGGCGCGCGTAGCGCTCGACGACGTCGAGCTCCGCGTCGTGCGCATAAGGCGGCTCGGCGAGAACGTGCAGCCGCACCGCATAGCGGCCTTTCGCGACGCGTCGCATCGCGACATAGAGAACCGGCGCGTCGAGGAAGCGCGCGATCTTGTCGGCACCGGTGAAGAACGCCGTGTCCTGGTTGAGGAAGTGCGTCCAGTGCTTGTCCATGTTGCGCGGCGGAGTCTGGTCGGCGACCATCGCATAGGCGCGCGCCTCGCCGGCGCGGCGCATCAGCTCGAAGAGGAACGACTGGATGGGAATCGGCTTGCCGCCGAAGCGGCTGCGCGTCGCGCGGATGAACTCGTCGAGGCTCGCCACGCGAAGCGGCTTGTAGACGGCGTCGATCGGGATCGCGAACTGCGCTCCCGCCGCGGGAAGCAGCCATTCCCAGTTGCAGACGTGTGCAGTGAGCAGGACGACCGGCCGCCCTTCGGCGACGAAGCGTTCGACGAGGTCGAGGTTCTCGATCGCCACGCGGCCAGTGAGCGCCTCGGCGCTCGCGCCGAATCCCCAGAACGTCTCCGCGAGCGTCTGGCCGAGATTGACGTACGATTGCTTCAGGATCCGCGCGCGCTCGGCGTCGCTCTTCTCGGGGAACGCACGCGCGAGGTTGCGCGCGGCGAGCGCGCGATGCCAGCGCAGCACGCGGAAGGCGACGAAATACGCGAAGCTCCCAAGCGCATACAGCAGCGGCAGCGGCAGGCGCGTGAGGACTCTCAGGATCTGGCGCATGCGATCTCGCGGCTCCCGACACGAGCGCGCCCGCCGGTGGGCGGGCGCTGGGCCGGCGCGGATGCGACGCGGCAGAAAGGCATTGCTTTGAGCTTAGACGAGAAACCGCGGCCGGGCAAATCCGCGCCGGCATCTCCCGCTCCCGCGGTCCGTGCTTCGCGCGCGGCGGCCCCCGGCCCGATCGAACGGCTTCCTGCGCCGATGCCAGGTGTTGCGCTCTGGTGGTGCAGCCTCGATTCCCCGGAGCCATCGCAGGGCGCATTCGAGGCGCTCCTCTCGGACGCCGAGCGTGTCCGTGCCGCGCGGTTCGGCACCGGTGCGCTGCGCGAGCGCTACGTTGCCGGGCGCGCGGCGCTGCGGCGCGTGCTCGGCGCGACGCTCGGGCTCGCCCCCGAAGCCGTCCCGATCGTGCGCGGCGAGCGCGGCCGCCCGCGCCTCGGCGACGCGGCAGGAGCAGGAGCGGGCGCGCTCGACTTCAACATCTCGCACAGTGCCGGCGCCGCGATGATCGGCATCGCCTCGGGTGCGCGGATCGGTGGCGCGTCGGACGTGCGCATCGGCGTCGACATCGAGCGGCGCGATCGCGCCGTCAACGTAGCGGGCCTCGCGCGAAAGTTCATGTCCGCCCAGGAGCGCGCCCATTTCGAGGCGCTCGATGCCGACGCCGTGCGCGCACGCATCGTGCAGTTGTGGACGTGCAAGGAAGCCATGAGCAAGGCGACCGGCGACGCGTTGTCGGCGCCGTTCGCGGCACTCACTGTCGGCGTCGCGGACGGGCTCCGTCTCTGCGACGGTCCAGCGCCCTATCTTCCCGCGCGCTGGGAGCTTCGCAGCGCGGCGGCGCCCGAGGCCTTCTTCGCCACCGTCGCGCTCTGGCGCCCGTAGCGGCGGCTCAGCGCCCGGGGAGCATCCTCGCAACGATGCCGTCGCGGTCGACGAGAAGATGCTTCAGCGCCGCGGCGACGTGCACGACGATGAGGACCGCGAAGATCCACGTGATCACGCGGTGGGCGTTCGCGTATTGAGTCCGCTGCGCGACGTCGTCCCAACCCCAGTGCGGCAGCGGGATGCCGAACAGCTTGGGACCGAAGCGGCTGAACGACGACGTGACGTACCCGGCGGCCGTGGACAGCACCATCAGCACGTAGAACGCCAGGTGATTGGCGTGCGCGGCGCGGCGCTCCCAGCCGGCCATCGTCGCCGGCAGCGCCGGCGCACTGCGGAAGCTGCGCCGCGCGATCAGGATGACGATGAGCCCCGCGGTGACGATGCCGAGCGATTTGTGCAGGTTGTACCAGAAACCGCGCGCCGGAGTGAGCTTCGGCACACCGACCATGTACCAGCCGGTACAAAGGAGCGTGACGACGAGGATCGCGATCGCCCAGTGCAGCGCGATCGTCGCCATGTCGTAGCGATCACGACGGGCGACGCCGGTGCCGCTCGCGCGATCGCGGCGGAGATCGATCGCACCGGCAGCGGGTTCGGTGGACTGCGTGCTCGCGTGCATGCTCATCGGCGTGGCGCTAACATGTCGCTTCGGTCCGCGGCGTGCGGGCCGGTCGACCGGATTGGAGCATAGGCGATGCGGATGGTAAAGGTGCAGGCTGCGGCGACGGTCGGCGGGTCGCGCCCCGCGCGCGCGGCGTCGACGCGCATCGCGGGCATGGCCATCGCAGCGGGAATTGCAGCAAGCGCCATCGGGCTGGCGCTCGCGCCGGAACGCGCTGCGGGGGCGCCGCCGGCGAACGTCGCCTACGTCAGCACGCCCGAAGGCGTTCGAGTCGTCGACCTCGCGACGCTTGCATTGCAGCGAACGATCGACGTCGGCGGCAACGGGCCGCGCGGCATCGCGATCACGCCCGACGGGCGCGAGCTCCTGACCGCGAACGAGCACACGGCCGACGTCTCGGTGATCGACACCACGACCGGCAAGGTCGTGCGGCGCATCCACGTCGGCAAGAATCCCGAGTTCCTGCGCATCGACCGCAACGGGAAGAGCGCCTTCGTCACCTACGAACCGTCGAGCACCGGCGGCCCGCCGAAGAAGGGCGAGGCGGAAGAGAAGGGCGGCGCGCTCGCCGAAGTCGCCACGGTCGACATCGCCGCAGGCACGGCGCACAGCTTTCTCGCCAATGGCCGCGAAACCGAGGGCATCGAGTTCTCCCCCGACGACCGCTCGATCGTCGTCGCGAACGAGGGCAACGACACCGTCGCGATCTACGACAAGGCGACCGGGCGGCTCGAGCGCACGATCGACGTCAGGCAGTGGGGGAGCCGCCCGCGCGGCGTCAAGGTCTCGCCCGACGGCAGGACGTGGGTGGTGACGCTCGAGAATTCGAACAACTTCCTCGTCTTCGATGCCGGCTTCGACGTGCTGAAATCGGTGCCGACGGCAGCCGGGCCCTACGGCATCGCATTCGACCGCGACGGGACCCACGTCGTCGTCGCGGCGGCGCGCGGAGGCGTGCTGCAGGTGTTCGCGACCGCCGGCTGGTCCGAGGTCGCGTCGGTGCCCATCGGCAAGCGCTGCTGGCACTTCACGTTCACACCCGACGATGCGAAGCTGATCGCCGCGTGCGGCCGCTCGAACGACCTTCGTGTCATCGACGCGAAGACGTGGAAGCCGCTCGCGACGATAGCGGACGTCCACCTTCCGTGGGGTATCGTCACCTGGCCGCGAGCGGCCGGGAGTCTCGACGCTCCGTAACGGACCACTCGTGCAATCGGCAACCCGACGACGAACCGACATGGCCATCTACCGACTGGGCGCCGCAGCGCCGACGATCGCCGACTCGGCGTGGATCGCGCCCGAGGCGACGCTGATCGGCAACGTCCGCCTCGGCGCTCGCGTCACCGTGTGGCCGGCCGCCGTCATCCGCGGCGACGACGACGTCATCACGATCGGCGACGACAGCAACGTGCAGGACGGCGCGGTACTCCACGTCGACCCCGGCGTGCCGCTGACCCTCGGCGCACACGTTTCGGTCGGCCACCAGGCGATGCTCCACGGCTGCACGATCGGCGAAGGCAGCTTGATCGGCATCCAGGCGCTGGTGATGAACCACGCGGTCATCGGGCGCAACTGCCTCGTCGCCGCGGGTGCGCTGGTGACCGAGCGCAAGGTCTTTCCGGACCGCGTGCTGGTCGTCGGCGCGCCGGCACGCGCGCTGCGCGACCTCACCGACGCCGAGATCGCGGGACTGCGCGCGATCAGCGAGCGCTACGTGCGCCGCGGCGCACGCTACCGGAGCGAGATGAGAGAGGTCGACGCGCGGCCGCCCGCGGGTTGACCAGCACGCCGTCGACCTTCGCGGCCGCGCGCTCGAGGTGGCCGTGGATCAGCGCTGCCGCGCGCGCACCGTCGTGCTCGCGGATCGCCGCATGAATCGCCGCGTGCTCCCTCCACACCGTCTCGCGCAGCTCCGGATGCTGGATCACCTCGCGCATCGCGCGCCGCAGATGGTTCCAGAGCTGGCCCATGACGTCGACGAAGAGCGGATTGCCGGCGGTGTCGTATACGTACATGTGAAAGGCCATGTCGGCGTCGATCAATTCGCCGATCGAGCCGGATGCGAGCGCCTTGCCGCCCGCAGCCAGCAGCGACTCGCCGCGGGCGAGGTCGGCCGCGGTAGCATTCGCCGCCGCGAGCTTCGCCGCGTACGGCTCGAGTGCGAGCCGCAACTGGTAGATCGAACGGAGGAAGGCGGGATCGAGCGGCGCGACGCGCAAGCCGCGCTTGCCGGCATCGACCAGCAGGCGCTGCTGCTTCAGGAGCATCAGCGCCTGTCCGACCGGCTGCCTCGACACCGACAGCATCGACGCGACCGAATCCTGCGTGAGGCGCGCGCCCGGCTCGAGCTCGCCGTCGCAGATCGCGTCGAGGATCGACGTGTACACCTGGTCGGTGATCGAAGGCGCTGGCGCGAGGGTCTTCATCCGGGATCGGTCCGCTCGGGAGGGTTCCGGCCGCGATTCTAGCGGCTGCGCCAGGCGCGCTCGGCATCGTCCCACGCGTCGATCGCCTGCAGGTCGGGAACGCGCGCGAGCCCCGAGCGCGCGTCCGACGATGCAGCCTCGGGGCTGACGACGACGTCGAGGAGCGCAGGACGACGCGCGAGCACGCGGTCAAGCGCAGCGTCGAGCTCGTACGCACGGGTCACGCGCTCGGCGTAGAGGCCGAACGCCCGCGCCATTGCCGCATGATCGGCGAACTGCAGCCGTGTTCCCGCCACGCGCCCGAAGCGGCGCTGCTGGTCGTTGACCTCGATCTGCGAGGCGCCGTTGTTCGCGACGACGACGAGCAGCGGGACGCGGTGGCGCGCAGCGGTGTCGATCTCCATCGCGTTGAAGCCGAACGCGCCGTCGCCGGTGACGACGCAGACGGTGCGACCGGGCTCTGCAAGCGCGGCCGCGATCCCGAACGGCGTCCCGACGCCGATGCATCCGAGCGGTCCCGGATCGAGCCACGTCGCAGCGCTCATCCCGACCCGCGCGAAGCTCAGGAGATCGCCGCCGTCGGCGACGACGATCGCGTCGGGCCCGAGGCGATCCTGCAGCGCGGCAACGAGGCGGTTGGGGTGCATGCGCCCTTCGGCGTCGTCGGGAGCGCTCGTCATCGCGGCGGCGAGCTTCGCCGCGCGCTCGCCGTGCCGCCGGCGCAGCCCCGCTGCCCAGGCGCGGTCGATCGCGGGCGCGCGTGCCCCGGCCGCATCGACGATCGCCGTCAACGCCTCGCCGCAGTCGGCGAGGATCTCGACCTCTCCGCGGCGGTTGTCACGAAGCTCGCCCGGAGTGTCGGCGATGCGGACGAAGCGTGCCGCGCCGAACACGGCGGGCGAGCCATAGGCGAGCTGGAAATCGAGGCGCCGCCCGACGGTCAGGACGACGTCGGCCTCGCCCATCACCGTGCCGCGCATCGCCGCGACGACCGCGGGATGGGCGTCGGGGATGAGGCCGCGGCTCTCGCCCGTGTCGAGATAGGGGGCGCCGAGCCGATCGAGGAGGGCGGTGAGCGGAGTGGCGGCACGGCGCGCGCCGCGACCCGAGATCACGAGCGGCCTGTGTGCCGACCACAGCGCCTCCGCCGCGGCGCGCGCGGCCGCGAGCTGCGGCGCCGGCCGGGAGGGCCGATGGGGCCGCAGGTGCTCGTCGTGGGCGGGCGCTGCCGGCAATCCGGCGCGCAGCGTGTCGACCGGGAAATCGACGTAGACGGGGCCCGGCTCGCCGCCCTCGCCTAACGCACAGGCGAGCGCCTCGTCGAGCGCCGCGGGTACGAGCGACGGCTCGCGCAGCGTGCGCGCGTAACGCGTGAGCGCGCGCACGAGCTCGACGTGGGGAAGATCCTGCAGCGCGCCGCGCCCTTCCTGGGGCTGCGGCGGCACGCCCGAGATCACGACGACCGGCGCACGCGCGACGTGCGCGTTGGCAATGCCGGTGATCGCGTTGGTCACACCGGGGCCCGCGGTGACGAGCGCGACGCCGAAGCCGTTGCGAAGCTCGCCGTACGCGTGCGCCATGTACACGGCGGCGCGCTCGTCGCGCACGTCGACGATCGCGATGCCCTCGGCGTCGATCGCCATCATGAGGGACATGATGTGACCGCCGCAGAGCGCGAACACGCGGTCGACGCCCCGTGCTCTCAGGAGGCGCGCGACGTACGCGGCGACCGACCGGTCCTCTCCGCTCACGTGATCGACCCCGCTTCGGTGATCCGCTCCGCTTCCGTGATCCGCTCCCTGTGCGTCCGCCCGCTCCGGCGGCGGGCCTCGCTCGTCGCGCGCATTCGACTCAGAACACCGGCTGCTCGCGATAGGTGCCCCACAGCCCCTTCAGCCGCTCGACGATCTCGCCCATCGTCGCACCCGCGGTGACGAGGTCGATGGTGACCGGCATGATGTTCTCGCGCCCGTCCTTCGCCACCGCGACGAGCCGCTCCATCAGCGAGCCGACCTTCGCCTGGTCGCGCGTCGCACGTACGTTACGCAGGCGCGCGATCTGCCGCTCGGCGGTCGTCGGATCGTACGGGTGCAGCTCGATCTCGAACTTCTCGCCTTCCTCGACGTAGCGGTTGACGCCGATCACCGGCTTCTCGCCGTTCGCCTTCTTCAGCGCGACGTCGTAGGCGAAGTCGGCGATGCGGCGCTGGAACCAGCCCTCCTCGGTCAGCCTGATGGTGCCGCCGTTGCGATCGACCTCGTCGATGACGGCGAAGATCGCGCGCTCGTACTGCGTCGTCAGGTTCTCGACGAAGTACGAGCCGCCGAGCGGATCGGCGACGCTGGCGACTCCCGATTCCTCGGCGACGATCTGCTGCGTGCGCAGTGCGATCTTCATCGCTTCCTCGGTCGGGATCGCGAACGCCTCGTCCATGCCGTTGGTGTGCAGGCTCTGCGCGCCGCCGAGCACCGCGGCGAGTGCCTGCAGCCCGGTGCGCACGACGTTGATCCGGTACTGTGGCTTGGTGAGCGAGGCGGCTGCCGTCTGGCAATGGAAGCGCAGGCGCATCGACTCGGGGTTCTTCGCACCGAAGCGCTCGCGCATGATCTTCGCGTAGACGCGGCGGACGGCGCGGAATTTCGCGATCTCCTCGAAGAAATCGGACTGGCAGACGTAGAAGAAGGCGAGCCTCGGCGCAAACTCGTCGACGTGCATGCCGGTCTTCGTCACCTCCTCGACGTAGGTGATCAGGTTGCACATCGTGAACGCAACCTCGTCGAGCGGCGACCCGCCCGCTTCCGAGATGTGGTAGCCCGAGATGTTGATCGGGTTGTAGCGCTTCATGTTGCGCGCGCACCAGGCGATGGAGTCGCGCACGATGCGCACCGACGGCGCCACCGGGAACGCCCATTCCTTCTGCGCCTGGTACTCCTTCAGGATGTCGGCCTGGATCGTTCCGGACAGCTTGCCGAGGTCGTAGCCCTTCTTTCGCGCGAGCGCGACGTACATCGCGAGCAGGATCCACGCGCTCGGGTTGATCGTCATCGACACCGAGATCTTCTCGAGGTCGATGCCGTCGAACAGGAGCTCCATGTCGGCGAGCGTGTCGATCGCAACACCTTCGCGTCCCACTTCGCCTTCGCTCATCGGATGGTCGCTGTCGTAGCCCATCAAAGTCGGCATGTCGAAGTCGGTGGAGAGCCCCGTCTGCCCCTGCGCGATCAGGTACTTGAAGCGCCCGTTCGTGTCCTCGGCGGTGCCGAAGCCGGCGATCTGGCGCATCGTCCAGATGCGCCCGCGGTACATCGTCGGATAGGGCCCGCGCGTGAACGGGTAGCGCCCGGGGAGCCCGATGTCGCCGAGCGCCGTCCCGGCGAGGTCGAGCGCGGTGTAGGCGCGCTTCAGCGGGAAGCCGCCGTAGGTTTCGAAGCGCGCGGCACGCTCGGGCGCCTTGGCGAGGAAGCCCGCAACCTCGCCCTTCTCCCAGCTTGCGACGTCTCCGGCGAGCACCGCGCGGGTATCGGCATCGGGACCTGCGGAAACGTGCGGCTTCGATTCGTTCATTCGGAACCTCCAGGCTGCAGTTCGTCGAGCAGCCGCAGTGCGGCGGCGTGCGGTGAGAGCCGGCGCGTGCGAACCGCGTCGAGCAATGTGAAGACGCGGCCGTCGCGATGGCGCGCGAAGCGCGCGCGCAGGATATCCTCGCCGGCTGCGAGCATGCGACGCTCGGCGATGTGGGTCCGGCGCGCGTCGAGTTCGCCGGTCTCGCGCAGGGACGCGAAATGGCGGTCGACGGCGGCGAGCAGGTCGTCGATGCCTTCGCCGCGCACCGACGACGTTGCGATGACCGGCGGGCGCCACGCGGCATCGTTGCCGGGTGCGGCGCCCGCTTTCGAGGCCAACCTGACGCCGTAGCGCGTACCCGGGCCGGCGGAGAGTGCCAGCATGTTCTTGAGATCGGCGATCGTCCGGTTGGCATCGGGCCGATCGCACTTGCTGACCGCGTGCACGTCGGCGACTTCGAGGATCCCCGCCTTGATCGCCTGGATGTCGTCGCCGAGGCCTGGCGCCGACACGACCACCGTCGTGTGTGCGGCACGCGCCACCTCGACCTCGTCCTGGCCGACGCCGACGGTCTCGATGATGACCACGTCGAAGCCGGCGGCATCGAGCACGTCGACCGCCTCGAGCGCACCGCGGGCGAGTCCGCCAAGCGCTCCGCGCGTCGCCATGCTGCGGACGAACACGCCGGGGTCGCCGGCAATCTCGCCCATGCGGATGCGGTCGCCGAGGATCGAGCCTCCGGAGAATGGGCTCGACGGATCGATCGCGACGATCGCGACCTTGCGCCCGGTGCGCCGGATTGCCGCGGTGAGCGCGGTGACGAGCGTCGACTTCCCGCTTCCCGGCACGCCGGTGATGCCGACGATGTGCGCCCGGCCCGCATGACGGAACACGTCGTCGAGCGCGGCACGCGCCTCGTCGACTCCCGACTCTGCGCGCGTGACGAGCCGCGCGATCGCACGCAGGTCGCCTTCGAGTACCTTCGGCACGAGGTCGGCGGAAGGAACGTATCCCATCGGCGGCCTCACTTTGCGAGGCGTGCGTTCAACTCGCGGAACACGTCGCGGTCGTCGACGACGCGCCTCGCCTTGAAGTCGGTGCGCGGGAAGGTCCCCGGCGCGACGACCTCGATCTTCGAGCGCAGGCCGAGCACGCGCGAGAGCTGCCTCGCCGCATCGTCGTGGAGCGCACGCATGGCATCGGCACCGCGCGCCGCACGCTCGGGCGAGATCTCGACGCGGATCACGAGTTCGTCCATCGCGCCGTCGCGGGTGATCACGATGCGGTGCTCGCCGCCGTAGCCGTCGATCGCGTTCAGCACGGCGTCGACCTCGCTCGGGTAGACGTTCTCGCCGCGAATGGTGAACATGTCGTCGATGCGCCCGAAGATGCCCTGCGGCAGCCGCGGGTACGTCCGCCCGCAGGGCGCGGGCCCGCCCTCCCACAGCGTGAGATCGCCCGAGACGAGGCGGATCATCGGCTGCGACGTGCGCTCGAGGTGCGTGTAGACGGGGGTGCCGCGCTCACCGTAGGGAACGCGCCGGTACGTCTGCGGATCGCAGACCTCGGTGTAGACGATGTCCTGCCAGCAGAGCATGCCGTCGGTCTCGGCGGTGCCGGCGACGTGCATGAACGGCGTCATCTCGGCCATCGACCCGCAGTCGACGACGCGCGCTCCATAGGCGGCGACAAGCCGGTCGCGCACCCCCGGCACCGAGGCCCCCGGCTCGCCCGAGAAGAACATCGTCTTCAACCCAAAGGCGCGCGGATCGTGGCCTTCGGCGCGCGCCACCTCGGCGAGATGGAGCGCGAACGACGGTGTCGCATAGAGCGCGGCCGGGCGCGTCATCGCGAGCCACATCGCGGCGCGGGCGGTCATCCCCGGCGCCCCGGCGCCGAACGGAAATGCCTTCGCGCGCAGGCGCTCGGCTCCCGACAGCGCGCCCCACGACCCCATGTAGAGGCTGAAGATCGCGGCGATGAACACGGTGTCGCCGGGGCGCAGGCCCATCCCCCACATGATCCGCGCGTGCGCGTTGGCGACGGCGTCCCAGTCGGCGCGCCCGATCGCGAACGCCGTCGGCCTTCCGGTGGTTCCCGAGGTGCCGTGGATGTGGTGGACTTCCGCTCCCGGAACGCACAGGTAGTCGCCGAACGGAGGAACGCGTGCCTGCGCCTCGCGCAGGTCCTTCTTGGCGATCACCGGCACCTTCGACTCGAAATCCTCGAGCGAGCGCAGGTGATCGGGGTGGAAGCCCGCCTCGTCCCACTTGCGGCGGTAGAACGGCGAGTGGTCCCACGCGTAGCGCGTCAGGACCTTCAGCCGCTCGAGAATGCACGCGTCGCGGTCGGCGGGCGGCATCGTCTCGCGCTGCGGGAACCAGTAACGCGAGCCGGAAGGCGGCAGGTAGTCCGCGTCGAAGCGCGGCGGAAACGACCACTGTTCCATCGCCGACTCCTTCAGCGTGCGCCGCGCTCGGCGACCACGCGCCGCACGGCGGCGACGATCGTCTCGGGCGGCGTGTCCTGCAGCAGAACCTCGCTCACGCCGAGCGCCGCGAGCTTCGGCAGGTCGTCGTCGGGAATCACGCCGCCGCCGATGACGCGGATGTCGTCGGCGCCCTTCGAGCGGAGGAGCTCGACGAGGCGGGGGAACACCGTCATGTGCGCGCCGGAGAGGATGCTGACGCCGATCACGTCGACGTCCTCCTGGATCGCCGCGTCGACGACCTCCTCGGGCGTGCGGTGCAGGCCCGTGTAGATGACGTCCATGCCGGCGTCGCGCAGCGTGCGCGCGACGATCTTGACGCCGCGGTCGTGGCCGTCGAGCCCGACCTTGGCGATGATGACGCGGATGCGGTCCTGGGAAGCGTCCATGGGCAATGCCTTCGGGTGGTGGGGCAATCGGGGCGTTCGCGTTCTGCATACGGTATGCGATACGCGAGGCGCCGTCAAGCCCCACCCGCCGCGGTCAATGCCCGATCTGCCCGCTGATCCGGTGGGATTGTGTCGCGAGACGATCATTGATCTCGTCGCGGCGGGGATGTGCGTTCTCCCACCGCGTGGCGGCCGAAGCAGTGGCGGCAGCGAGGGAGAGGGCAATTCCGGCGACGATCGTTGTGGACTTCAGCATCGTTGTCTCCTTGACGTCGAGCACCGCGGGATCGCGGTACCGTGGACAACGTGGCGGCAAAGTCGGAAGCCGACAGGCTCTCCTCGAAGACTTGTAACGGCCGATGATGAGAAACGACCTTTCCGGCAGCCGACGGTGATGCACGCACTCGTTCACGTGCGGCCGGCGTGTTCGTGCGCCGCCGGCGTGTTCGTGCGCCACGGGCGTATTCTGGTAGCGCGCAGCCGCGCCGGGAACGCCGGCCACCGGAGCTGCATCAGACGTGCAAACGCGGGAGGACCCATCATGAGTTCGAGCGAGACCCCTGACACCCCTGA
>JAFEDF010000196.1 GCA_018241785.1 Pseudomonadota bacterium
GCGATCGGCCAGCGCGTCGCGCAGAAGGCGACGCAGGAGGAGCGGCTCGCAGCCCTTCAGGACGCGCTCGGCCTCGCATCGTCGGCGCAGCGCATCGAGTGCTTCGACGTGTCGCACACGATGGGCGAGGCGGCGGTCGCTTCGTGCGTGATCTTCGATCGGCTCGCGATGCAGAGCTCCGAATACCGGCGCTTCAACGTGACGCCGGCGACCGGAGGCGACGACTACGCGGCGCTGCGCGAGGCGCTCAGCCGGCGCTGCGCGCGGATCGTTGCCGGCGAGTACCCGGTGCCCGACCTGCTGGCGATCGACGGCGGCAAGGGCCAGGTGGCGGTCGCGGCGGACGTGCTCGCCGAACAGGGCCTGCACCAGGTGGCGCTGATCGGCATCGCCAAGGGCCCCGAGCGCAAACCCGGCCTCGAGGACATCGTCTTCCCCGGGCGCGACGACGTCGTCAACCTGCCGCCCGACCATCCCGGCCTGCACCTCCTGCAGCAGATCCGCGACGAGGCGCATCGCTTCGCCATCCAGGGCCATCGGGCCCGGCGGGGCAGGGCGCGCACGACCTCGTCGCTGGAGGAGATCGACGGCATCGGAGCCAAGCGCCGACGCGCACTCCTCGAGCACTTCGGGGGGCTGCGCGCGATGCAGTCGGCGAGCATCGACGACCTCGCACGCGTCCCCGGCATCTCGCGCTCGCTCGCCGAGCGCATCTACACGAGCCTCCACTGAGGCCGGGCGGTAAAATCGCCGTCGCGCGCCGGGCCGCGCGATCCCGCCCATGATTCCGAACCTTCCCACCGCGCTCACCTGGCTTCGGATCGTGCTGATCCCGGTGTTCGTCGGGATCTACTACGTGCCCGACGCATGGCTCGGGGCGACTGCGCGCGACTGGACCGGCATGGCGGTATTCGCGCTCGCGGCGATCACCGACTGGCTCGACGGGTGGCTCGCGCGCCGCTGGCACCAGACGAGCGCGTTCGGCGCCTTCCTCGATCCCGTCGCCGACAAGCTGATGGTCGCATCGGCGCTGATCGTGCTGGTCGATCTCGGGCGCGCCGAGGCGTGGCTCGCGATCATCATCATCGGCCGCGAGATCGCGATCTCGGCGCTGCGCGAATGGATGGCGCAGCTCGGGCGTTCGCGCAACGTCGCGGTCGCCTTCGTCGGCAAGGTGAAGACGGTGGCGCAGATGACCGCGCTGATTGCGCTCCTGCTGTGGATCGACGTGATCCCCGGCGTCTCGACGCCGATCCTCGGCACCATCGCGCTGTGGATCGCGGCGATCCTGACCTTGTGGTCGATGTTCCACTACCTGCGCCTCGCCGCACCGCATTTCGCGCACGAGCCCGCGCCCGCCGGCGACGAAGCGCGAGCGCCGCAGGGAAGCGCGCGCGCCGACCCCGCGCACCCTTCCGCCCGCTGACCGCGTCGTTTTCCCGCGCTGGCGGCGATTTGCTATCGTCGCGCCCGTGGCGCCGGTCATCTCCATCCGCGGGCTGTCGAAGACCTACGCGTCGGGCTTCCGCGCACTCGCCGACGTCGACCTCGACATTCGCCGCAGCGAGATCCTCGCGCTCCTGGGGCCGAATGGCGCCGGCAAGACGACGCTGATCAGCATCGTCTGCGGCATCGTCACGCCAACCTCGGGCACCGTCACCGTCGACGGGCATGACATCCTGCGGGACTACCGTGCCGCGCGCGCGATGATCGGGCTCGTTCCGCAGGAGCTCACCACCGATGCGTTCGAGACGCCGCGCAACGCGCTCACGTTCTCGCGCGGCCTCTTCGGAAAGCCGGCCGACCCTGCGCACATCGAGAAGGTTCTGCGCGAGCTGTCGCTGTGGGAGAAGCGCGACCAGCGGATCATGACGCTATCCGGAGGCATGAAGCGACGGCTGCTGATCGGCAAGGCGCTCGCGCACGAGCCGCGCATCCTGTTCCTCGACGAGCCCACCGCGGGAGTCGACGTCGAGCTCCGGCAGGACATGTGGCGCCTCGTGCGCGAGCTTCGTGCGGGCGGCGTCACCATCATCCTCACCACGCACTACATCGACGAGGCCGAGGAGATGGCCGATCGCATCGGCGTCATCAACCACGGATCGCTGATGCTGGTCGAGGACAAGGTCGAGCTGATGCGAAAGCTCGGCCGCAAGCAGTTGACGCTGCAGCTTCAGGATCGGCTGGCCGTCGTACCGCCTGCGCTTGCGCGCTACCCGCTCGAGCTCGCCAAGGACGGGCACGAGCTCACCTACACCTACGACGCGGCGAGCAGCGCAAGCGGCATCCCTGCGCTCCTCGACGATCTCGACCGCGCGGGCATTCGCATCCGCGACCTGCAGACCTCGCAGAGCTCGCTCGAGGAGATCTTCGTGAGCCTCGTATCGGAGCGCGGATGAACTTCCTCGACGTGGCGGGGCGCCGATGAACCTCTTCGCAGTCCGTGCGATCTACCGCTTCGAGATGGCGCGTACCGGCCGCACGCTGCTGCAGAGCATCGTGTCGCCGGTGATCTCGACCGTGCTCTATTTCGTCGTCTTCGGTGCGGCGATCGGTTCGCGCATCCAGGAGGTCGGCGGCATCGGCTACGGGTCGTTCATCGTGCCGGGGCTCATCATGCTGTCGCTCCTGACGCAGAGCGTGTCGAACGCGTCGTTCGGCATCTACTTCCCGCGCTTCACCGGCACGATCTACGAGCTCCTGTCCGCGCCGGTGTCCTACCTCGAAATCGTGGTGAGCTACGTCGGCGCCGCCGCAACCAAGTCGATCGTCCTCGGACTCATCATCCTCGCCACCGCGTCGCTTTTCGTGCCGCTGCACATCGACCATCCGCTGTGGATGGTCGCCTTCCTCGTGCTGACAGCGGTCACGTTCAGCCTGCTCGGCTTCATCATCGGCATCTGGGCCGACGGCTTCGAGAAGCTGCAGATCGTGCCGCTCCTGATCGTGACGCCGCTCACCTTCCTCGGCGGCAGCTTCTATTCGATCGACATGCTGCCGCCGTTCTGGCAGAAGGTGACGCTGTTCAACCCCGTCGTCTACCTCGTCAGCGGCTTTCGCTGGAGCTTCTACGGCCTCGCCGACGTCAGCGTGCCGGTGAGCCTCGGCATGACGCTCGTGTTCCTGCTCGTGTTCATGGCCATCGTCGCGTGGATCTTCCGCACCGGCTACCGGCTGAAGACGTAGGGGCGGGGAAGGGCGCGAAACTCGCTATAATGCGCGGCTGCACGGCGAATCCCATTCCCCGATAGCTCAGTCGGTAGAGCGACGGACTGTTAATCCGCAGGTCCCTGGTTCGAGCCCAGGTCGGGGAGCCACTATCCACGCGGGTTTCCGCGGGTCGGCGTTTCGCTTCGGTAATATTTTTCGGCCCTTTCGGTAATATTTTTGGGCCGCGCCGGCCGTTACTTCGCGTCCCCGCCCTGCGTCTTCACCATGGGGCGCGACGTGGGCGCGACCAGGTCCGGCAGCCGCGCCTTGATGTAGATCTCGGTGGTCTTGATGCTGGCGTGGCCGAGCAGATGCTGGATCTGCTCGAGCGGCACGCCGGCTCGATACATGTCGGTCGCGGCCTTGCCCTTGAGGTCGTAGAGGCCGAAGTCCTTGAGCCCGCAGGCCTTCACGTAGCGGCGGAACATCCCCGAAAGGCCGGCATAGCCATAGCGTTTGCCGTCTTTACGATGCACGAATGTCTGCCGCACGACAGAGGCCGCAAGACACTCGTTCACGAGCTTCTCGAGCTCACCGGTCACCTCGATGTCGAGGCTCTTGCCGGTCTTCGCCTGGCGTACGCGCAGGACGCGGATCTCGCGGCCGTCCTTCTCGATGCGTTTACTCAGCAGTCGGTAATATAGGCGACGGATGGGGTACGAAAGAATGAACGAATCATCCGCGGCATCTGCTGGAGTTGGGCGAGCTGGTCTTCGATCTTGTCGCGCAGCTTCTCGCCGCGCTGCAGCGGCCGGCGCGCCGTACCAGTCCGTTTGACGTGACTCCACACCAACTCGTCCGGATTGAGATCGGGCGCGTA
>JAFEDF010000197.1 GCA_018241785.1 Pseudomonadota bacterium
CGCACCGCTCGCGGGCAGTATGCGGCCGATGATCGCTGCGCGCGCATAGCCGACACGCCGAAGCTCGGCAACGCAAGCGTCGGCGCGATCGGCGGGCACGCCGGCGAGCAGACCTCCGGCGGTTTGCGGATCGAACAGGAGCGCATAGCGCGGATCGCCCTTCAACGCTTCGCCGTGTTCGACCGCGCGTCGGAGCCGAACGTTTTGCGGCTGCAGCGAACTGAAAATGCCAGCTTCGACCGTATTGCAGGCGCCGTCGAGGAGCGGCACGGCGGCGAGGTCGATCTCCACATCGACGCCTGACGGTTTCGTCATCTCAACGAGATGTCCGACGAGACCGAATCCGGTCACGTCCGTGCAGGCTGTCGCGCCGAATCGGTGCAAGCACACTGCCGCCTCGCGCGCCGGCACCTGCATCGCCGCAAGCGCGCCGTCGATCCAGGCACCCCTCGCGCGGTGGCGCATCGCCGCCGCGAACAGCGTGCCTGTGCCGATCGGCTTGGTCCGAATCAACGCCTGACCCGGCGCGAGCCCGCCCTTGCGCAGGGCCTCACTCTCGTTGACGGCACCGGTGACCGCAAAGCCGAGGGCGAGCTCGGCGCCTTCGCTGGTGTGCCCGCCGACCAATGCGCAGCGCGACCCATTCAGGATCGACAGCGCCCCCGACATCATCTGGAAGAGATCGTCTTCGACCTTGCTTTCAATGCCGTAAGGCACCGTCGCAATCGCCAAGGCCGTCTGCGGCTCGCCGCCCATCGCATAGACATCGGCGAGAGCGTGGTTGGCCGCGATCCGCCCGAAGACATAGGGATCGTCGACGAAGGCGCGAAAATAGTCGACGGTATGCACGAGCGCCCGGCCGGGTACGGGTCGCACGATGGCAGCGTCATCCGGCGCGTCGAGACCCACGACGACGTCGTCGCGCGGCACGACGTCAAGGCGCGCCATGACCCGCGCCAGGATCGTGCTCCCGACCTTGGCGCCACACCCGCCGCAGCGCATCGCGATCGTCGAGAGTTCCCGCAGAGCCGCAGCGTCCGCGATGCCCACCTCTGGCGCGGGAACCTCGGTTTCAGTCATGACGGGCAGCTCGGCGTACTTGCGCATAAATCTGCGATCGATCCGGTCCTTGAGCGTCCACAGCCGCTTGCCCTCGGCTGCCCAGACCCCGCGCGAAGCGACCGCATATTGGTCGCCGGTCGAGATCAACGACAGGTAGCGGGTCTGCGGAACGAAGGGTTTCGGACGCCTGCCGGCGAGAACCCGTCGCAGATTGCGCACGAG
>JAFEDF010000198.1 GCA_018241785.1 Pseudomonadota bacterium
CAACACGATCCAGCGCGCGCGTACGCTCTCGCGCTGGCGCTCGACGCTCGACGCAGGCGGGCGCACGTGTGCAACGGAGCCCTTGAGGGTGCCCCGAACGACCGGACCGATGGCTGCTTCCGGCCAGAACGCGCGAATCACGTCGATGGCCGCATTCTTGAGGCTGATCGGCCGCGGGATCGGCGTCACGACGAGCCGGTCGATATCGATCAGCGCGAGTTCGTCGGACAGAAGCCGCCAGCCCCGCGCGACGAGCGCCGCGCAAAGCGTGCTCTTTCCGGAGCCGGGCGGAGCGGGGAGAAGGAGCGCGCAACCCTTGCGTTCGACGACCGCGGAGTGGAGTATCAGGTACTGGTCACAGTGCGCGGCGATGCACCAGTTCATTCCCCATTCGAACAGCGGGAAACCCTGGTTCGCCGGCAAGGGTTCGAAAGCGGTCGTTTCTTCCAGGCGGAACGTCGCGGTCGGCCGGATGAACCGCCGCACACCCGGCGGCCATCCGATCTGCACGTGGAAATCGGCGAACGCATCCGCGTCCGGCGTGTCGTGGTCTGCGTAGTGAAGCCCGATACCGTCGATCACTGCCGGCATCGGCGAGCGGATCGACGCAACGATCGGGCCCATGCGAAGCCGCAAGCCTCGGCCGCCAAGCCGGTGGCCGAGCTCGGTGCGCGTCAGTTCGGAAACGATCAAGCGCCGACGGGTGCGATGAGGCCAAGCTCGCCGAGCTCGTCGAGCGCTTCTTCGACGGCAGGTGCGAGGACCGGCGCGTCGTCGATGGCGAGCAGTTCGCCGACGCGTTCAATCAGCGTCGCGCCGCTCAATCCGTCCGCGTGTTCGAGCAGCGCCAGAAGCACCTTGCCCCCGAGCGGCGCCAGATGATGGGTGTGGCCGTCGAGGTCGTTGTAGACGACGAGCTCGTCGTTCCATTCGCGCTCGGTCAGCGCGCCGGACGCGACAACCCGCCAGACTGGATCATGAACCTGGCTCACGGATCGGATCGTACACGCGGGAGGCAGACGTTCCCGCGGAAGCTACGCCATCGTCGTCTTGAGATAGGCGATGATCTGATTCGTCGTCCACCGGACTCCGGGTGTCACCTCGTAATATCCGAGGGTCAGGTCGTCGTTCCACATCTTCTGGACGCTTGCCTGACTGAGGAATGGAGTCTTG
>JAFEDF010000199.1 GCA_018241785.1 Pseudomonadota bacterium
CCTCGATCGTGACCTGTGGGGCTACATCTCGCTCGGATACTTCCGGCAGCGCATGAAGGAAGGTGAAGTCGGGTCGTCGACGATGCCGCACAAGGTTAACCCGATCGACTTCGAGAATTCGGAAGGCAACCTCGGCGTCGCCAACGCGCTGCTGCGCCACCTCGCCGCGAAGCTGCCGGTATCGCGCTGGCAGCGCGATCTCACCGACTCGACGGTGCTGCGCAACCTCGGCGTCGCCCTCGGCCACTCGCTGCTCGGATGGACCACCTTGAAGCAGGGGCTCGTCAAGCTCGAGGCTGACCCGGCGCGTCTCGCGGCCGACCTCGAGGCGAACTGGGAGGTGCTCGCCGAGGCGATCCAGACGGTGATGCGCCGCTACGGCCTGCCGGAGCCGTACGAGCAACTGAAGGCGCTGACGCGCGGCAGGACGGGGATGAGCGCAGCGGCGCTGCGCGAATTCATCGGCGCCCTCGCGCTCCCTGACGACGCGAAGGCGCGGCTCCTCGCACTCACGCCCGCGACCTACGTCGGTCTCGCGCCCGCCCTCGCGAAGCGCGTGTGACGCCGCGCCCTCGTTCGCGAAGCGCGTGTGACGCCGCGCCCTCGTTCGCGAAGCGCGTGTGACGCCGCGCCCTCGTTCGCGAAGCGCGTCTGACGCCGCGCCAAGTGGCTGGGGCCTGACCGGGTGGGAGGGGCCCGAGGGAGTGGAGTCCGTGAACGCCGGCCTGCGGGTGCCCGGCACGGCGTCGCTCGGGGACATCCTGCCCATCACGTTGCGTACGGGCTCGCTCGCCGCGCCACCCGCGACGGCCGGCACTCCCACACTCCCTCGGGCCCCTCCCACCCGGTCCGGCCCGTGCCGATGCGACACGTTCGTCGAGTGGCGCGTTCGTGCCGAGATGCGTTCGTGCCGAGATGCGTTCGTGCCGAGATGCGTTCCGAATGGGTGCCGCGAGCGCGGGCGTCTCGCGCAGGGCCTGTGGGAGTGCCGGCCGTCGCGGGTGGCGCAGCGAGCGAGTTCCGATAGGAACATCAGAACGCGGACTTGGTCGAGCGATGCTGCGCCGGGTACCCGCAGGCCGGCGTTCACGGACTTCAGGCCTTGCGCGAGGCACCCGCGCCCGCCGCACCCGCAGGCCGGCGTTCACGGACTTCAGGCTCTGCGCGAGGCACCCGCGCCCGCCGCACCCGCAGGCCGGCGTTCACGGACTTCAGGCCTTGCGCGAGACACCCGCGCCCGCCGCACCCGCAGGCCGGCGTTCACGGACTCCA
>JAFEDF010000019.1 GCA_018241785.1 Pseudomonadota bacterium
CACGCGGCAGCCGACGACGACGCGCGCTTTCGTTCACGTGCCGCCGGCGTGTTCGTGCGCCGCGGGCGTATTCTGGTAGCGCGCAGCCGCGCCGGGAACGCCGGCCACCGGAGCTGCATCAGACGTGCAAACGCGGGAGGACCCATCATGAGTTCGAGCGAGACCCCTGACACCCCTGATTTCTCGACCGGCATCGACTCCGGCCGCATTCCCGACAACGGAATCATCGCCGGCCGCGTCGGCGATGACGAAGCCGTGCTCGTCCGGTGCGGCGATAGCTTCCACGTCGTCGGTGCGCATTGCACCCATTACGGCGGGCCGCTCGCCGAGGGGCTCGTCAGCGGGACTGCGCTTCGCTGTCCGTGGCACCACGCGTGCTTCGACCTCGCGAGCGGCGAGGCGCTCGCTGCCCCCGCGCTCGATCCGATTCCGTGCTGGCGCGTCGAGCGCGTCGGCAGCACCCTATATGCGCGCGAGCGCCTGCCGGCGCCGCGCCCGCGCGTGATCGCCGGTCCTGCGCTCCCGCCCGGGGTTGTCGTCATCGTCGGCGGCGGCGCCGCGGGCCTCGCCGCGGCGGACATGCTGCGCCGCGAGGGCTACCCGGGCACGATCACGATGCTCTCGGCCGACGATTCGCCTCCATGCGACCGGCCGAACCTGTCCAAGGATTTCCTCGCCGGCAACGCTCCCGACGACTGGATACCGCTGCGTCCGCCCGAGTTCTACGCCGACCGGCGAATCGACCTCGTGCTGAACGCACGCGTCGCGGCACTCGACACCAAGCGCAAGGAGGCGGTCCTCGGCGACGGGCGCCGCTACCCTTACGGCGCGCTCCTCGTCGCGACCGGCGCCGACCCCGTGCACCTCGACGTGCCGGGTGCCGCGGCCGGACAACTCATGTATCTGCGCTCGTTCTCCGACAGCAAGGCGATCATTGCACGTGCGGCGACCGCAAAGCATGCGCTCGTTGTCGGTGCGAGCTTCATCGGGCTCGAGGTCGCTGCGTCGCTTCGCGCGCGCGGCATCGAGGTCCACGTCGTCGGCCCCGAGAAGGTTCCGCTCGAGCGCGTGCTCGGCTTGGACGCGGGACAGTTCGTGCGCCGCCTCCACGAATCGAAGGGCGTCACCTTCCACCTCGGGCGCACCGTCGGCCGCCTCGACGGCGACACGGTGACGCTCGACGACGGCAGCACCTTCGCAGCCGACCTCGCCGTCCTCGGCGTCGGCGTGCGGCCGTCCCTCGCCCTCGCCGAGCAGGCGGGGCTTAAGCTCGACCGCGGCATCGTCGTCGACCGCTACCTGCAGACGAGCGCGCCCGACGTGTTTGCCGCCGGCGACGCCGTGCGCTGGCCCGATCCGCACACCGGCGACAACATCCGCGTCGAGCACTGGGCGGTCGCCGAGCGCCACGGCCAGATCGCGGCGCGCAACATCCTCGGCCAGCGGGTCGCCTGCGATATCGTGCCGTTCTTCTGGAGCCAGCACTACGACGTCGCGATCAACTACGTCGGCCACGCCGAACGCTGGGATGCGATCGACGTCGACGGCAGCCTCGATGCCCGGGATTGCGCGATCCGCTACCGCCGCGGCGGCCGCACGCTTGCCGTCGCGACGATCGGGCGCGACATCCTGAGCCTGCGCGAGGAAGTCGCGATGGAGCAGCGCGCGGCCGGTCGCTGACCGCCGCGGCCGGCCGGCGACCCCGCAGTCCGCCGCACGCGGCGCAGCCGATCGCGCGACGCCATCGCGGGGTCGTGGTAACGTCGCCGTTCCGAACGTCTGGCCAGGGAGGGTCACGACATGCCACGCAGGTTTCTCGCAGCCGCCGCGCTTGCGCTCGCCGCCACCGCGCTCACCGCCACCGCGCACGCCGACGCGGGCGATCTCGCCAAGGCGAAGAGCGAAGGCAAGGCGGTGTTCTACGCCAACATCACGTCGGTGCAGCCGATCATGAAGGCGTTCACGGCGGACACCGGGGTGACCGGCGAATACACGCGCATCTCGAGCTCGAAGTTCGTCGCGACGCTGGTGACCGAGGCCGACGCGGGCAAGCTCCTCGCCGACGTCGTCCAGGCTCCGCTCCCCGTGCTCGAACTGCTGCGCGAGCGCGGCCTCCTCGCCAAGTACCGCTCGCCATCGGCCGCCGACTACCCGGCATGGACGCACCCCGACGACTCCATCCAGCTCTTCGGCATCGAGTACGTCGGGCTCATCTACAACAGGGACCTCGTGAAGCCGGCCGACGTGCCGAAGCGCTACGAGGACCTGACCGATCCGAAGTGGAACAACAAGATCGTGATGGCGAATCCCGCCAATCACCCATCGACGATCTCGTGGCTGGTCGGCCTTCGCGAGCACGTGTTCAAGTCGGACGCCGACTGGATGAAGTTCCTGAAGGGACTCGCCGCAAATCACCCGATGTTCGTTGCCTCGTTCGGCCCGACTCCGGCGCCGATCGAAAGCGGCGAGAAGCTGATCGGCATCTCGATGCCGAAGTACATCGTCACCCAGGCCCCGGCTCCGCTCGACTGGGCGCGGCTCGACGGCGAGCCGCTGCTCGGCACGCCGCGCGCGATCGCGATCACCGCGAAGGCGCCGCACCCTGCCGCGGCGAGGGCGTTCGTCGACTACTGGCTCGGCAGGAAGGCGATGGGCATGCTCGCGAAGGATGTCGGCGAATACGTCGCGACTCCCGGCGTCTACCCGCCGATTCCGGGCATCGACCACGCGAAGGTCATCGCCGTGCGCGAGCTTTCGGACGAAGAGATCCGCAAATGGGGCGCCGAGTTCAAGGACATCTTCGGCGTCAAGTAGCCTGTACCCCGTCCACGTGGACATCGCGATCGAGGGGCTCGTCAAGGAGTACGCGGGCGAAGGGCGCGGCATCCGCGCGCTCGACGGCGTCGACCTGACGATTCCGGCGGGAACCATTTTCACGCTGCTCGGGCCGAGCGGCTGCGGCAAGACGACGCTATTGCGCTGCATCGTCGGCCTCGAGACCCCCGATGCCGGCGAGATCCGCATCGGCGGCGAAGTCGTCTGGTCGAAGCGGCGCGGCGTCGCGGTGCCGACCGAGAAGCGCGGGCTCGGCATGGTGTTCCAGACCTACGCGATCTGGCCGCACATGAGCGTGTTCGACAACGTCGGCTATCCGCTGCAGGTCCGCCGCAGGCCGCGCGCCGAGGTGCGCGACGCGGTGGCGCGCGCCCTCGCCCGCGTGCGCCTCGAGGGCTTCGAGGCGCGCCTTGCGACGCGCCTCTCCGGGGGCCAGCAGCAGCGCGTCGCGCTCGCCCGCGCGCTGGTCGCCGAGCCGCGCGTGATCCTCTTCGACGAGCCTCTCAGCAACCTCGACGCCAAGCTTCGCGAGGAGACACGCAAGGAGCTCAAGAGCTTCCTCGGCACGCTCGGCATCACCGCCGTCTACGTCACCCACGATCGGGTCGAGGCGCTGGCGCTCTCCGATTCGATCGCCGTCATGCAGGGCGGGCGCATCGTCGAACAGGGCTCGCCACAGAAGATCTACTTCGAGGCCGGCCACCGCTTCGTCGCCGACTTCATCGGGCGCGCGAACCTCGTCGAGGCGACCGTTCGCGGTCATGCCGGCGGCAGGACCCAGGTCGAGTGTGCACTCGGCACGCTCGACTGCCAGCGGCGCGACGTCGCCGTCGGCAGCACGGTGACGCTGTGCCTGCGTCCCGAGTTCATCCGTCCGGACCTGCCCTTCGCCGGCACCGACCGCAACGTCGTGCGCGGCGAGGTCGACTCGCTGACCTTCGTCGGCGAGGTCTTCGAGGCCGAGATCCGCGTCGCCACCGAGCGCCTGCTCGCCCGCGTCGATCCGGAAGCGAGGATCGCCCAGGGCGATCGTGTCAGCTTCACCCTCGCTCCCGAGCACTGCCTGCTGGTCGCAGCCTGAACCGGCGTCGATGGGCAACGGCCGCTCGACGCTCGCCTGGCTGCTGATCGCGGTCGTGGGGCTCCTCACGATCTGCCCGGTCGCGATGCTGGCGCTCGGAAGCTTCTCGACCGGCCTCACTGCCTTCGGAAGCTTCACGCTCGCGAAGTACGCCGCCGCGTACGGCGACCCGGCGCTCTACGGTGTCGTCGCCGACACGGTCGGCTTCGTCGTCGGCTCGTCGCTCCTCGCCACGGTGCTCGCGCTCTTCTTCGCCTACCTCAGCACGCGCACCGACATTCCGCTGAAGCGCCTGTTCGCGATCGTCTCGCTCGTGCCGATGATGATCCCGCACCTGCTGTTCGCGGTGAGCTGGGCGCTTCTCCTCAATCCGTCGAACGGGATGCTGAACCTCGTGCTGAAGGACCTGTTCGCGCTCGACCATGCACCGTTCAACATCTACTCGCTTCCGGGGATGATCCTGGTCGAGGGCCTCCTCGACATGCCGATCGCCTACCTCATCATGGCGCCCGCGATGGCGTCGTTCGACGTGTCACTCGAGGAATCGTCGCATGTGTTCGGGGCGGGCAATCTGCAGACCCTCGCGCGCATCACGCTGCCGGTGCTGCGCCCCGCCATTCTCGCGGCGTTCACGCTCGGCGTCGTCAGGAGCCTCGCGTCGTTCGCGGTGCCGTCGGTGATCGGCATGCCCGGACAGGTCCCCGTCCTTGCGACCTACATCTACCAGATGATCGCGACCGGCTTCGCCACCGACTACGGCAAGGCGGCGGCGGTCGGCATGAGCGTGCTCGTGACGTCGATCGTGCTGATCGTCGTCTACCGCCGGCTCACCGCCGCGAGCGAGAAGTTCGTCACCGTCTCGGGCCGCGGCTATCGCCCGGCGCAGATCGCGCTCGGCCGTGCGCGCGGCCCCCTCCTCGCCGTGGTCGCGGCGATCTCCCTCGTGATGATCGTGCTGCCGGTGCTCGTGCTCCTCTACACGTCGCTCGTCCCGTACGCGATGGTTCCCTCGAGGCATGCGTTCGCGATGATGAGCCTGCGCCACTGGCGCGAGGTGCTGCAGGACCCGGTGTCGCTCGCCTCGCTCGAGAACAGCCTCTTCCTCGGCGTCGCCGGCGCGACCCTCGGCGTCGTGCTATCGCTGTTCGTCGCGTGGGTCATCGTGCGCGTGAAGACCCGAGCGGCGGGCTTGCTCGAGGGCCTCTCCTACCTGTCGTTCTCGTTCCCGGGCATCGTGATCGGCGTCGGCTTCATGTGGTTCTTCGTGCAGACGCCGCTCTACGCGACGCTCACCGCGCTTCTCATCGGCTACATCGCAACCTACCTGCCCTACGGCATCCGGCCGCTCGCGAGCGCGTTCATCCAGATCCATACGCACCTCGAGGAATCCTCGCGCGTCTGCGGCGCCGGTACGCTCGTCACGCTGCGCCGGGTCGTCGCCCCCCTCCTCGTCCCGGGCATCGTGTCGGCGTGGATCCTGATGGCGTCGATGTTCGTGCGCGAATTGTCGCTCTCGGTCGTGCTGTCGCGTCCCGGGACCGAGGTGCTCGCCGTGCAGATCCTGCACTTTGCCGACGACGGCCTGTGGGGCCAGCTCTCGGCGCTGGGAATGCTGATGATCGCCATCTCGACGACGCTCGTCGTGATCGCCGCGGCCGTGGGGTCGCGCTTCCGCGCCCTCGCTGCGCAGGGATAGCGCAGTGCGGCGGACTCGCGCCGGGGTTCCGGCGTGCCGATGATTACCGCTCCGCGCATCGCAATCATCGGCGCCGGACTCGTCGGCGGCTACCTCGGCGGCTGCCTGTGCGGCCACGCCCGGGTGACGCTCGTATGCCGTGAGCGTATTGCCGCGGCGCTGGCGTCGAACGGACTGTCCGTTTCCGGCGGCACCGGGCCCACGCGCCGGGTCGCGCCGCAGGATCTCGATCTCGCACAGGACGCAGCGGCCGCCACCGGGGCCGATCTCGTTCTGGTGACCGCGAAATCGACCGCGACCGCCGGCATCGCGGGCGCGCTCGAACCGGTGCTGAGTCCCGAGGCGCTCGTCGTCAGCTTCCAGAACGGCATGCACAACGCCGAACGGCTGCGCGAGCGCCTGCCGCGCAACACGGTGCTCGCCGGAATGGTCCCCTTCAACGTCGCCTCGCCTTCGCCGGGAACGTTTCGCCGCGGCGAGTTTGGCGAGCTGATGGTCGAAGAGAGCCCGGCACTCGTGCCGTACGCGCCGGTCTTCGCCGCGGCGGGGGTTACCCTCGTACGGCGCGCCGACATCGTCGCCGTCCAGTGGGGCAAGCTCCTGGTGAACCTCGTCAATCCGCTGAACGCGCTCGGCGACCTCCCGCTTCGCACGCAGCTTTCCGATCGCACGTGGCGCCGCTGCCTCGCCCTCGCGCTCGCCGAGGCGCTCGCCGTTTACCGGGTGGCCGGGATCCGGCCGGCGAGGATCACCCCGATGCCGATGCGTTGGCTTCCCATCGTGCTCGAACTCCCCGATGCGCTCTTCGCGCGCGCGGCGAAGCGCATGCTGTCGATGGACCCGCAGGCGCGTGCGTCGATGTCGGAGGACCTGCGCGCAGGCCGCCTGACCGAGATCGACGACCTCAACGGCGAGGTCGTCGCGCTCGCGCAGGCCCATGGAATGCGTGCACCGGTGAACGCCCGGCTCGTCACCCTCGTGCATGCGGCCGAGCAGGCGCCGCGGAGCTACACGGGGCGTGAGATGCTGGCCGAGCTTCGCGCGGCGCGCGATTCAGCGCAGGAGCGATAAGGTGCCGCCGGCCGGCGCGCGGGAGTTCGCGCGCCGCCGCCGAGTGCCCTCGCCCCGGCCTGCAGGTTGGCCGCGAACCCCGACGCGAGCCCGGCGGCGATCTCGCTTCCCGAAGTCGCGCCGATCGCAAGGACACGATCGAGCGCGCAACACAATGCATCGGGCGCCCCATCGATCATCGCGCGCATCAGCGCCTCGATCGACCCGCGCACGCGTCCGCGCGCAGCGTTGGCGAGTGCCGCAACGCTGATCGCGTGAGTCGACGTTCGCGCAATCGCGACGACGCCGTCGCAGATCGCGCGCATCGGATGGCACGGGCTGTTCGCGACGTTGAGGACGGCGAACAGCCCGACGAGGAAGTCGTCGCCCGAGGGTGTCAGGCCCGGCCCGAGCCCGATCAGCGCCGCGGCGCGCGCGCGCGCGGCGGCAAGGTCCGTCCGCACAAGCGCATCCTGCAGGAGCGCCTCGCGCTCGTCGAGCGCGGCGCAGGCGGCGTCCGCGAAGCTGTCCGGGGACGCCGATTGCCCGAAACCGCCGCCTCCGTTGCCCTCGTTGCCACCGCTGCCGGCCCGCCGCAGCCGCGCCCGGACCCGGCGCAGGTTCGCGCGCAGCGTCGTGTCGTCGTGCGGCCACGCGGGCAGCGCTCCCGACCAGCGCGAAACGCCATCGAGGCCGACCTCGAGGCCTCCGGCTCGAAGCACGCCTGCCACGCAACGAACAGGGTCGCCGCGCGCGATCGCGAGGTTGCCGAAACCTTCGATCGCGACGATCAGCGTGTCGGGCGCATTGTCGACGCTGCAGCTCGCAAGCGTGACGAGGCCGCCGTCGACCTCGACGTTGATCGTCCGCTCGAACACGCTGTGCACCTGCCCGCGAAACCCGCTGTCGAGCCTTCGAAGCAGATCCGCGTCGGCGGAAGTCGCGCGCCGGGCCTGCATCCTGCGTGCGCAGGCGCCTGGCATCGGCTTCAGTAGCCGGCGACCGATCCGTCCGAGCGCGGGTCGCTCGCACCGTCGATCATTCCGTTCGGATGGCGCACCAGCGCACCCGCGTGGCCGACGAGGTCGGAGTACGCCGGAACGATCTCGACGTCGTGTCCGGCCGCGCGAAGGGCGGCGACGAGCGACGGATCGAAGCGGTCCTCGAGCTTCAGGCTGACGCTCATCTGGCCCCAGGTGCGTCCGAGCAGCCAGCGCGGCGCGCTGACCGCCTGCTGCAGATCCTGGCCGAACATCGCGTAGCGGCTGAACACCGCCGCCTGGCTCTGCGGCTGGCCGTCGCCGCCCATGTTGCCGTAGACGATCTCGCGCCCGTCGGCAAGCCGTGCGAGCGCGGGATTCAGCGTATGGAAGGGCTTGCGCCGCGGCGCGAGCGCAAGATGCGAGGCCGGATCGAGCGAGAAGCTCGCGCCGCGATTCTGCCAGGTGACGCCGGTATCCTCCAGCACCACGCCCGAGCCGAACTCCCAGTAGACGCTCTGGATGTAGCTCACCATGATGCCGCTGCCATCGGCGGCGCCCATCCACACGGTGTCGCCCTTGAGCGCAGGCTCCGGCCACGCGCGGGCACGCGTGGCATCGATCGCGCGCGCGCGCCCGGCGATCGCGTCCGGATCGAGGAAGGCGCGCGCATCGATGCGCACGGCCTCCGGGTCGCCGACGTGGCGGTTGCGCACCAGGAATGCCTGCTTGGTCGCCTCGACGATGCCGTGGACGTGGGCGAAGGTCTCGGCCGCTGCCTCGCCGCGGATGCGGTCGAAGATCGCGAGGATCATCAGCGAAGCGAGCCCTTGTGTTGGCGGGGGCAGGTTGTACGCGGTGCCGATCGAGAGGCCGGCCGCGAGCGGATCGACGATCGTCGCGCGCTGGCGCTGCAGGTCCTCGAAGCGCAGCGGGCTCCCCAGGCGCGCGAGCTCGGCCGCCATCGCCTGTCCGAGCTCGCCGCGATAGAAGTCGTCGAGGCCATGACCTGCAAGCCGGGCGAGCGTCGCGGCGAGCGCAGGAAGCCGCTGGATCGAGCGTGCGGCGGGAAGGCGTCCGTCGCGAAGGAACGCCTGCGCGAATCCGGGCTGCGGCGCGAGCTCGGCCATGAACCGCTCGGTATAGTCGACCTGGCTCGCCGTCACCGCCGCGCCCTCGCGCGCGTACCAGGTCGCATCGGCGAGGAGCCGCTCGAGGGAAAGCTTGCCCGGGACAAGGCCGAGTGCCGCCTGCCAGCCCGACACCGCCCCGGCGACCGTGTTCGCCGCGAGCGGCCCGCGCGTCGGAATGGCCGCGTGACCGCGTTCGCGATACCAGTCGGGCGTGGCGAGATCCGCCGATCGCCCGCAGGCGTCGATGGCGACCGGCGCCTGGCCCGGCCGGCTGATCAGCCAGAATCCGTCGCCGCCGAGGCTGTTCATGTGCGGATAGACGACCGCGATGGTCGCGGCCGCCGCGACCATCGCTTCGACGGCGTTGCCGCCGTCGCGCAGCACCGCGGTCCCCGCCTGCGCGGCGAGATGATGCGGAGCAGTGACTGCGCCGCGCGGGGACGTGAGGGCTCGCAGCACGGTCAGCGGACGGCAGCGCGCTTGGCGAACGCCGTCAGCGCCTTGACGAAGCAGTCCATCGGCGTTCGCACGATGCCCGCGCCGATCTGGCCGATTCCGGCCTTGCGGTGCGCGATACCGGTGGTCACCGCCGGGCGGATGCCGTTGTCGACCACCTTGCGGATGTCGATCCCGCAGGGGGCGCCTGCGAAGTCGAGGTTCGGCAGCGAAAGCGCCGGGTTGCGCGTGATCGTGATCTCGTACATCTCGCGAGAATACCCGATCGCCTCGTTCACCGAGCCGCCGACCAACTGGACCAGCGCGGGCGACGCGGCGAGCGAGAAGCCGCCGAAGCCCGCCGTCTCGCAGATCGCACTGTCGCCGAGATCGGGGTTCGCATCGGCCTGGGTGTGGCCCGGAAAGAACAGGCCGATCGGCATGTCGGACGGAGCCTCGAACCATTCGCCGCCGAGGCCGCTCACGCGGATCGCCGTCGTCACGCCGTTGCGCGCGATCGCCGTGACGACGCCGCAGGTGTCGATCCCGTGCGCCGCGTCCATCGTCGCCTTCGACGATGCCATCGACAGGTTGAGGAAGAACTGCGAGTTGCCGGCGATGTACCCCAGCGTCTCGCGAATCGCCTTGCGGTCGACATCGGCGCCGGCGAGGGGTTCCGCGATCGCGGCGAGGAACTGCAGCGTCGCGGCGGCGTTGCGGCTGTGCACCTCGTCGCCCATCAGGAGCGCCTGCGCCTGGATCGCCTTGAGGTCGATGCCGCCGGTCGCGCGAACCGCTGCGCGCAGCGTCGGCGCGAGGACCGTCTCGATCCAGCGCAGCCGGGTGATCACGTCGGGTCCGTTGGCGCCGAAGCGCAGCACGCGGCCGATCCCCTCGCTCATGTTGCTGTAGGCGACGTTGCCCTGCGAAGCGTTGCGCACGACGAACACCGGCATCGACGGCGAGATGATGCCTGCCATCGGCCCGACCGCGTGATAGTCGTGGCACTGCGCAAAGCGGATCGCGCCACGCGCAAGCTCGGCCTCGGCCGCCTGCGGGGTGTCGGCCCAGCCTTCGTAGAGGAGCGCGCCGACCATCGCGCCCTGCATCGGGCCGCACATGCCCTCCCACGCGATCGGCGCACCGGCGTGAAGCAGCGTCCTGCCCATGTCCGGCCACACGTCGCGCGCGTGCAGCGCGACGTCGACCAGCATCGGCTGGGCGGCGAGGATGCGCTCGACCGCGGTCGCGTTGGCGCGATCGATGCGATTGCCGAGGCACGCGGCGTCGGTGTCGTCGGCGGTGAGTTGCGCGAGCGTCCATGCGAGGCCCGCGTCGCCGTCGCCCGGTGGCTTCCAGTCGAGTTGCAGCGCCTGCCCGCCGGTCTCGCGGACGCTCTGCGTGAAGGTTTCGACGCCGACGTTGATCACCGACAGCGCGGCCTGATCGAGCAGCGGAGCACTCATGCCGTTCCTCTTGCTTCGTGTTGGGATGAAGTCACGCGACGAGCCTCGTCCCGGCGCGGCCCTGCAAGGCGTCGAACACGCGATCGAGCGAGGTGATGATGACTTCGCTGCCGCCGCCGTCGAGGTATTGCAGCGCTGCTTCGATCTTCGGCCCCATGCTTCCGGGCGGAAACTGCCCGCCGGCGAGATGCTGCCGCGCCTCGCGCACGCTCATCCGATCGATCGCTCGCTGCGTCGGCTTGCCGAAGTCGAGCGCCACGCGATCGACTCCGGTCAGCATGACGAGCGTCTGCGCGCCGAGGTGAGCCGCGAGCATCGCGCTCGTGAGGTCCTTGTCGATCACCGCCGAGACCCCGTAGTAGTCGCCCTTCGCATCGCGGGCGACCGGAATGCCGCCTCCGCCGACGGCGATCGGGATCACGTTCGCCGCGAGCAGGGCTTCCACCGCCGGCAGTTCCAGGATGCGCAGCGGCCGCGGCGAGGGCACGACCCGCCGATAGCCGCGGCCCGAGTCCTCGACGAAGCTCCAGTCCTGCTCGCGCGCGAGGCGCTCGGCGTCCGCGGCGCTGAAGAATCGCCCGACCGGCTTCGTCGGATGCGCGAAGCCGGGATCGTCCACGCTGACTTCGACCTGGGTGATGATCGAGCCGACCGTCCTCTGCACACCCTCGTCGTGCAGGACGTTGACGAGCGTCTGCTGCAGCATGTAGCCCATGCCGCCCTGCGAATGCGCGACGCAGATGTCCATCGGCATCGGGGGCAGCTCGTTCGCAGTGTGCGCCATGCGGAACAGGATGTTGCCGACCACCGGACCGTTGCCGTGCGTCAGCACCAGCTGGTAGCCCGACTCGATGATCCGGACGAGGTGCCGGCACGCCTCGGCAATCAGCGCGAACTGCTCGGAGGCGAGCCCCTTGATGCTCGGCGGATAGCTCGCGTTGCCTCCGAACGCGATGACGATGCGCTGCGGGTTCACGTGCGCCGCGCGATCTCGCCCGCAGCGCGCGCTGCAGCGGTGCTGCCCGGAAGGACGAGCACGCCGGCCGAGCGCAGCAGCGCCTGCTGCGCCGACAGGTGCTGCGGATCGCCCTCGGTGCCGCAGACGAACGACACCACCGGCAGGTAGCGGCCCTCCTTCGCGCTCGCCGCGCGTGCCGCGGCGATCGCCGGCGCCAGCGCGCCGGCCGGGTCGGGATGGCTGCCGTAGCCGAGCACGACGTCGAGCACGATTGCGGCGGTCGACGGGTCGCGCGCGGCAGCCGCGATGTGGTCGATCCGCGTGCTGGGGTCGATCATCGGGTGCGGGCGACCGACGGTGAACTCGTCCGCGCCGAGGTCGATCGCCGTGTGCGCGTTGCCCGAGGCAACCGCGGGGGCGTGCTTGTCGAGCGGCGCGTTGGAGTGCACGGAGAACCCGAGGTCGCGCCACACGAGCTGAGCCTCGGCGCAGAACGTGCCGCCGGAGTAAAGGCCGCGGACGAAACGCTGGCCGGAGGCGAGGCGCGCGGCCTCGTCCTGCACCGGGCGCCGCCACGCCTCGGCCTCCTGCGCGGCCGGGCTGCGCGTTCCTGCGACGCTGCGGACGGCGGCCGCCGCGGCCTCGTACAGCGTCGCGACGGCGACGACGTTGTTCGGCAGCGATGCCGTGGACAGGTCGTCGCCGAGGAAGAGCACGACGAACGGCTTGCCGATCCTGCCCGCTCGCTCGAGCACCTGCCGTGCGACTTCGGGTGCGGGCGGCTTCGACACGATGCCGATCACCCGCGTGCCGGGGTCGGCGGCGAGGAGGTCGATCGCCTGGCGCATCGTGATGCCGCCGATGTCCGCCGAGACGTCGCGCCCGCCGGTCCCGATCGCGTGCCGGATGCCGCAGCCGAGCGCGTCGATCTGGCAGGTCACTTCCTGAAGGCCCGTGCCCGAGGCGCCGACGAGGCTGATTTCACCCTTCTTCACGACGTTGGCGAAGCCGAGCGGCGTGCCGCCGATGATCGCAGTGCCGCAGTCGGGTCCCATCACGAGCAGGCCCTTGTCGCGCGCGACCATTTTGATCGCACGCTCGTGCTCGAGGGGAACGTTGTCGCTGAAGAGGAACACGTGCAGGCCCTGGCGCAGCGCCTTCATAGCCTCGGCGCCCGCGTACGGTCCCGGAACCGAAATCTGCGCGAGCGTCGCGGGGGCGCCTTCTCCTTCGCGGGCCATGGCGATCGAGCGCAGCGGCACCCGCGCGGCCTGTGCGGACCCCGGTGCGGGGGGCTCGCCTTCGAGGAGCCGGGCGATCTCGGCACCCGCCGCCTGAACGGCGTCGTCGGACTCGGCGTCGACGACGATCATCACGTCGCCCGGCCGCGCATTGGCGAGGTCGGCATCGAAGAGGCCGGCCTCGGCGAGGATGTCCTTGTTCGCAGGGGTTCCCATCACCAGCGTCGCGCGGCGCACGCCGTCGCGCGCGAGGACCGTCTGCGCGATGCGCATCAGCGCGACGGAATCCTTGTACAGGTTCGTCTTGACGGTTCGGGATATCGGCACCGGCTCGCTCCTGCTGATGTTCTGCGGGTCCATGAGCGGACCGCTCCCCAATGTAGGGAGCAGCCGGGGGGCTGTCCAGACGGGACGGCGATATGTTTAGAATCCACGCCATGAATAGGAGGATCAGCCTCTCGACGCTCGACCTCAACCTGCTCGTGGTCTTCGATGCGATCCTCGCTGACCGCAGCATCACGGCGGCAGCCCAGCGCGTTGGACTGTCGCAACCGGCAATGAGCAGCGCGCTCGCGCGGCTGCGCAAGGCATTCAACGATCCGCTCTTCGTGCGCACGTCGCGCGGGATGCAGCCGACGCCGTACGCGCAGGTGCTCGCCGCCCCCATCCAGCAGGCATGCTCGATCATCGCGAACTCGCTCGAGCTCGGCGCCACCTTCGACCCGCTCACCGCCCGGCGCACGTTCACCTTCTACATGACCGACATCGGCGAGGGAATCTTCCTGCCGAAGCTCCTGCGGGCGCTCGAAGAGCGGGCGCCGCACGTGAACGTGAAAGTGCAGCAGATCCCGGCACGGGGCGAGCAGGACGCGATGGCGTCGGGCGAAGTCGACATCGCGCTCGGCCTGTTTCCGGACCTCAAGGGGGGATTCTTCCAGCAGCGGCTCTACCGCGACCAGTTCGTCTGCCTGCTGCGCAGCGACCATCCGCACGCGAAGAGGCCGATCACCGCGAAGCAATTCGCCGCCATGCGCAACGTGCTGATCACCTCGGCCGGCACCGGCCACCAGGTCGCGCTGAGCCGCGCGTTCGCCCACCAGCCGCACCGGCGACGCATCGCGCTCACCGTTCCCCACTTCATGGCGCTGCCGATCATCGTCAGCCAGACCGACTACGTCGTCATGGTGCCGCGCCGGCTTGCCCTCGCCTTCGCGAGCTTCGAGGGCATCGCGATCGTCGAGTCGCCGATCAGGATCCCGTCGATCGAGATCAAGCAGCATTGGCACGAGCGCTATCACCAGGACCCGGCCAACCGCTGGATCCGGGCGCTCGTCGCCGAGCTCTTCCTCGAATGACCCGCTTCGTCATTCACGCGGTGAATGTCGCCCATCGACGGTGCAGCGCTGACAGCGGCGTCCGCGACGGCTAGAGTCGCGACGCCACTGCAGCCGGCCGGGGCATTCCCGCCTGTCGAATCGCACATCGGAGGAGCGCATGGACCTGTTGATCCGCAACGTGCTGATCGATGACGAGGCGAAGCCGATCGACATCGCAATCGACGCGGGCCGCATCGCCGCCATCGACTCCGGCATCAGGACGGAAGCGCGCCAGAGCATCGACGCCGAAGGGCGGGCGGCGATCCCGGGGCTCCTCGAGCCGCACCTCCACCTCGAGAAGGCGTTCCTCCATCGGCGGATGCCGGCGCGCTCGGGCACGCTCGAGGAGGCGATCCGCATCACCGGGATCCTCAAGGGCAAGCAGCAGCGCGAGGACGTGCTCGCGAGGTCGCGCCAGGTCCTCGACATGGCGGTCAAGAACGGCACGATCGCCATTCGTGCGCACCCCGACGTCGACGTCATCCAGGGGCTGATCGGCGTCGAGACGGCGCTCGCGCTGAAGGAGGAGTACCGCGGGCTCATCGACCTGCAGATCGTCGCGTTCCCGCAGGAGGGCATCCTGAAGTCACCCGGTACGGTCGAGCTGATGGAGGAGGCTCTGAGGCTCGGCGCCGACGTCGTCGGCGGCTGCCCCTACAACGAGCTGTCGTGGGACGACACCAGGCGCCACATCGACATCGCGTTCGATCTCGCGCAGAAGTACGGGGTGCCGGTCGACATGCACGCCGACTTTGCCGACGACGCTTCCGATCCGCGCTTCGCCTCGGCGACGTACACGGCGCAGAAGACGATCGCCGCGGGCTACCAGGGCCGCGTCTCGCTCGGCCACGTGACGAGCCTCGCCGCGCTCGCGCCCGACCAGGCGAAGCCCGTGCTCGACCTGTTGCACCGCGCCGACGTGCACATCGTGACGCTGCCGGCGACCGACGTCTACCTCGGCGGCCGCAAGGACATCGTCAACCAGCGGCGCGGCGTGACGCCCGTGCGCGCGCTTCGCGACGCCGGCGTCAACGTGACGTTCTCGTCCAACAACATCCGCAACGCATTCACGCCGTTCGGCAAGGCCGACCCGCTCCTGATCGGCAACTTCCTTGCACACGTCGCGCAGTTCGGCACGCCCGACAGCCAGGCCGCCATCCTGCGGATGGGCACGCACGACGCTGCACGCGCGATGGGCCTCGGCAGCGACTACGGCATCGCCGTCGGCAAGCGCGCGAGCCTGGTGATCCTCGACACCTGGCAGGTCGCCGATGCGCTACTCGACATTCCGCCGCGGTCGTGGGTGATCAAGGACGGCAGGATCACCGTGACCACCCGTCATCAATGCGACATTCATCGCCCCCCCGCCCGCACCTGACCGCAGTCGTTCGTCGCCGCTCCACCCATCACTGACCGAAGGAGCCATTTCCATGCGCAAGCCGCCGGCCGAAATCATCGCGTCACTGCTCGCAGTCACCACGATCTTCATTTCGATGCCGCCGTTCAACCTGCCGCCGTGGGCGATCTTCATCGGCTGGGCGGGGACGTTCGCGGCCGGAGGCCCGAAACCCGACGTGCTGCGAAAGATCTGGCCGGTGATGCCGGTCGGCTCGATCACCGCGTTCCTGATCGTGCTGGGCTTCGACTGGGCTTCGCACCAGTTTTCCGGCGGAGCGTTCCTGCTCGCGCAATGCGTGATCCTGTTCTGCCTCAACACCGCGCAGATGCTGCTCGCGAGAGTTCCGGGCCTCGGGCTCACCTTCGTACCGGGCATGTTCTTCGGCTTCGCGTCGTATTTCGCGACGTTCTACGGCGGCTTCGGGCCCAATCCGCACAGCCCGGTTGCAGCGCTCGTCGCAGTGATCCTGATGAACGGGCTCGGGCCGCTCTACGCCTGGCTCAACGTCAAGCTCGCAGCACCCCACGGGCACGCCGAGCCGGCGTCGGACGCGGTTCCGGCACGCCGCTGAAGGCATCCGGTTCCGCTGCACGCGCGATGCCGACCTGAAATCGGCGCTGCGGCCCCGCCCGAGCGCCACCCGCGCACGACCGAAGTCGCGTGCGGGTGGGCCGGCACGCTCTACGTGCTGCTGGCGAGCAGGCTCGCCGAACGGCCGCCGAGGGCGGCGCCGCTCAGCAGGATCGACACGCCGATGGCGAGGAGCGCGATCAGACTGAGCGCTTCGGTGTCGACCCCGACGAGAGCGAGAATACCGAGAACGGCCGCCGCGAGCCCGACCAGCACCTGGGCTCCTTCGGTGCCCGCCACCGCGCGCCGCGCGATGCGGCGCATCGTGAGATGCCTGCCGTTCGCGACGTCGAGCGCGTTGATGCGGCTCATTGCGCCGCATTCGAGGATCAGCGCGGCGCCGATGACGATCGCCGAGATCGCAACGAGCACCTGCGAGCCGATGCCGAGCAGCGCGAGAATGCCGAGCACGAGCGCGACGCCTCCCGCCAGTGCTCCCGCGCTGATGCCACCCTCGAACTCGACCTTCTGCGTCGTGCCCAGATGCTCGCGCGCTTCGATCTCACGTGCCTCGGCCGCGACGAAGCTCGCTTGCGCGAGGAGCGCCGCCCCGACGACGATTGCGGCGATCGCAGGCATGTAGTGCGGCGCGACGCCGGCAAGCCCGACGATGGCCAGCACGACCGCCGCGACGCCCGCGAGCGCCTCGATGGTCGATCCCGTGGTCATTGCCTTGAAGAGCTGCCGTTCCTGCGGCAGCGATTCCATCGTGGTTTCCATGATCAAACCTCCATCCGCAGGCCTGCCGGCCCGCCAAGCGGACCGGCGCCTGTAGCTGTTTGACGACAGCGTCACCCGCAAGTTCGGGTGGCTGCGGCGGGGTCAGCCGGTGTACTTCTCGACCGTCGCGGGCGGACGTACTTGCGCGCCGTCGGGGTCCTTGCCGAACTCGCGCAGCGCGCGGCGTTGGCGCAACAGGTCCCAGCACTGGTCGAGCTCGATCACGACCTCCGCGAGGCGTGCGCGGTCGGCATCCGCGGGAGCCGCCATCGCCTCCAGGCGATGCTCCTCCTTCACCAGGCGGTCGATGTGTCCGAGAACGGTCTGTTCGGTACGGCGCTGTTCCATGACGAAGCTCCACGCGATCGCGTGCCTCATCCTACACCCGCGCAAGGGCGCTCCCGGGGAACCGCCGCGGACGCGCCGATGCCGCCGGAGGCCACACGGGGCGCGAAGCGTTGATGCGGGTCAAGGCGCGGCGCGCCGCACGAGGCGAAGTTCAACCGTTTCGGTCCGAAGTCGAACCGCGCAAGGCGGGCCATCGAGCGCACATGCGGCTCCTGCTGATCAATCCGAAGTACCCCGAGAGCTTCTGGAGCTTCAAGTGGGCGATCGACGGCATCCTGCCGTCGAAGCGCGCGGTCAATCCTCCGCTCGGCCTCGCCACGCTCGCTGCGCTGTGCCCGGACACGTGGCAGATCGTGATCATCGACGAGAACATCGAGTCGATCCCGCTCGCCCCCGCTGCCGACCTCGTCGGCGTGTGCGGGATGGGCGTGCAATTCGACCGGCAGAGCGAGCTCCTGCGCTACTACCGCGAGCGCGGCTATCGGACGGTCGCCGGCGGCAGCTTTGCGTCGCTCTGCCCCGAGCGCTACGCAGCGCTTGCCGACACCGTCGTCGCCGGCGAGGCCGAATACCTGTGGCCGCGCTACTGCGCGGACCTCGCCGCAGGTGCACCGGCTGCACTCTACCGCGAGACCGGAGCCGTCGCGCTCGCCGACTCGCCGACCCCGCGCTTCGATCTCCTGCAGCTCGACCGCTACTCGACGGCGACGCTGCAGTTCTCGCGCGGCTGCCCGTATCTCTGCGAGTTCTGCGACATCATCGTCATGTTCGGCCGCAAGCCGCGCACCAAGTCGGTCGCGCAGATCGAGCGCGAGCTCGACCGGCTGCGCGCCGCAGGAGCGCGCAACGTCTTCTTCGTCGACGACAACCTGATCGGCAATCGCACGGTGGCGAAGGAACTCCTGCGCGGCCTCGTCGACTATCAGGCGCGCCACGGCTATCGCTTCCGCTTCGGCACCGAGGCGTCGATCAACCTCGCGCAGGACACCGAGCTCCTGCGGCTCATGCGCGACGCCAACTTCGGCTGGGTGTTCATCGGCATCGAATCGTCGGATCCCGAAACGCTGAAGGCGACGCGCAAGACGCAGAACGTCCACGAGGACGTGCTGGCGTCGATCCGCACGATCTACTCGTGGGGCATCGATGTGCTGGGCGGGTTCATCGTCGGCTTCGACAACGACACGCTGGAGAGCTTCGAGACACAGTATCGCTTCATCATGGACTCGGGCATCCAGGCGGCGATGGTCGGGCTGCTGACCGCGCTGCCGCGTACGCCGCTCTATGCCAGGCTCGAGCGCGAGGGGCGCCTGCGCGGGCAGCTCGACGTTGCCGACAACACGAAGCTCACGACGAACGTCGTCCCGAAGCGGATCGGCTACGCCGAGATGATCGACGCGTACAAGAACCTCTACCGGCGCCTGCTGACCGACCGCGGCATCGCCGAGCGCATCCGCAACAAGGTACGGGCGATCGGCCGGCCGGTCTATGACGGCGAATACTCGCCGGTGCAGCGTGCCGGCATCGTGCTGCGCCTCGTCGTCAAGGGAATCCTCCCGGGCGGATGGCCGCGGGTCCACGAGTTCGCGCGCTCGCTTCCATGGCTCGCGCCGAGGAAGCTCCCGCTCGCGATCGTCGACTGGATCGCCGGGCTCGCGATGCGCGACTACGTGCAGCGCTACTTCGAGCAGCCTGCCGAGCGCCTCCGGATACCGGTCGAAAAGCGGCTCGCCTCGATACGCACCTACATCTCCGGCCGGTTCTGCCAGGGCGGTGTCTCGCTCGCGGCGAACGCGGCGCGCGTCGACCTTGCGCTGGCGCTCGATGCGGCCGCCGGGCGCCGCGTGCTTCGCGGCCTCGCGCGGCACCTCGACCGGCTGCTATGCGTCGAGGGCACCTCGCTCACGCTGCGCTTCGATTCGCTCCTCGCGAGCGACGCTCCCGCGATCGAGCGCCTGCTCGAGCGGCTCGCGCGGCACGGCGACCGCGTCTTCGTGCGCCTGAGTGAGCGGCTGCAGGGCCTTGTACGCGTCGACTCGTCGCGCTTCAACCTCCTCGTCGCGCCGATCAGATGATCTTCGAATGGGTGGCGTGCTGCTGCGCCTGCATCCAGTGGCGGTCGAAGCGCATCGCCACCGCACGCACGAGGAGCCTTCCGCGCGGAGTGACGGTGATCGCATCGGCCCCGATGTCGACGAGTCCGTCGGCAGCGAGCGGCTCGAGCTCTCTTAGCTCGTCGGCGAAGTAGTCCGCAAAGCGGATGCTCCAGGCGGCATCGAAAGCCGCGCGGTCGATCGTGAAGTTGCACATCAGCGCCTGGATGACCGCGCGGCGCAGCCGGTCGTCGGCGGTGAGCGCGATGCCCCGTACCGTCGGCAGCGAGCCCTGGTCGATCTTCGCGTAGTAGTCGTCGATCGACTTCGCGTTCTGTACGTAGGCGTCGCCGATGCGCCCGATCGCGGAGGTCCCGAAGGCGACGAGGTCGCCTCCCGGCGACACCGAGTAGCCCTGGAAGTCGCGGTAGAGCCTTCCCTCGCGCTGCGCGCGCGCGAGCTCGTCGTCGGGCTTCGCGAAGTGGTCCATGCCGATGTACTGGTAGCCGGCGGCGGCGAGGCGCTCGATGGCGAGGGTCAGGATGGCGAGCTTCTCCGCGGGCGGCGGGAGCTCGCCGACATCGATCTTGCGCTGCGGCTTGAACAAATGCGGCACGTGCGCGTAGCTGTAGAGCGCGATCCGGCCAGGCGCGAGGTCGACGACGCGCTCGAGCGTCTGCGCGAAGCCCCGCACCGTCTGGCGCGGCAGGCCGTAGATGAGGTCGGCGTTGACCGAGCGGAAGCCGTTGGCGCGCGCAGCGTCGATCACCCTGCGCGTCTCCTCCTCGGTCTGCATGCGGTTCACTGCGCGCTGCACCTCGGGATCGAAGTCCTGGATGCCCACCGAGATGCGGTTGAACCCGAGATCGCCGAGGAAAGCGATCGTGCCGGCGTCGGCGGTCCGCGGATCGACTTCGATCGAAATCGACGCATCGGCCTCGAGCTCGAAGGCCGCGCGGAGCATGCGCATCAGCTCCGCCATCTCGTCCCGCGGCAGGAAGGTCGGAGTGCCACCCCCCCAATGAAGCTGCGCGGCCCGCGGCGCGAGGTCGATGCGCTCGCGGACAAGCCGGATCTCGCGGCCCAGGTATTCGACGTATTTCGTCGATCGCCCACGATTGCGGGTGATGACCTTGTTGCACGCGCAGTAGAAGCAGAGCGAGCTGCAGAACGGCAGGTGGACGTAGAGCGACAGCGGCTCCGTCGCCGGCCGGTGGTTGCGCTTCGCGAGCTCGCGCGCGTAGTCGACGGCGGTGAACCCCGCGTGGAAGCGGTCCGCGGTCGGGTACGACGTGTAGCGCGGACCCGAGCCGCCGTAGCGCTCGATCAGCGAGGGATCGAAGTCCAGCACGCCGGAGCGCGCGGGGCGTGTGTCGCCGTCCATTCTGTGTCTCCGTCGCCGGTGCAGGGGTCGCCGGTGCAGCCACCGCCGCCGCAACCGGCGCCGTCGCCGCAGTTTGCCGCATCGCAGTCGCCGCGACCTTGACGTGCGTCAACCGGGCGGACTCATCCCTGCACCGCGCTGATAGCATGACGGGCAATGAAGCTATCGGCTCGATCGCGGGCGGTGTGGCACGTGGCGCTCGCGGCGCCTGCCGTGCTCGCCGTGCCGGCTGCATTCTGCGCGTTCGTGCCGTCGCTCGCGGCCGCGCAGGCGCAGAACGCGGCGGCCGCGACGCTCCCGCCGGTGACCGTCATCGGTGTGTCGCCGCTCGTCGGGTCGGGCGTCGATCGCGACACGATCCCCGCCCAGGCGAGCACGCTGACGAGTTCCGACCTCTCGCGCAGCGGCGCTCCCGACATGATCGGCGCGCTCGTCCGGCAGGTCGGCGGCACCGCGCTCAACGAGGCTGCCGGCAACCCGTTCCAGCCGACGTTCTACTACCACGGTTTTGCCGCATCGCCGCTGCAGGGCACGGCGGAAGGTCTCGCCGTGTACGTCAACGGGATGCGCTTCAACCAGCCGTTCGGCGACACCGTCGACTGGGAGCTCATCCCCGACATCGCAATCGACCGCTTGGACATCCTCGAGTCGAACCCGGTGTTCGGGCTCAACGCGCTCGGCGGTGCGCTCAATCTGCGAATGAAGAATGGATTCCGCTTCCACGGCTTCGAAGGCGACGTTTCCGGCGGATCGTTCCAGCAGGCGCAAGGCGAGTTCCAGTTCGGCACGCAGGCCGGGAACGCCGCGGCGTACCTCGCAGGGAGCGCGGTCCACCAGGCCGGCTGGCGCGACCTGCAGTCGTCGGCCGTGCAGAACCTGTACGGCGATTTCGGCTGGCGCGGCGACGCCGCGGAGGTCCATCTCAACCTCACGTACGCAAACTCGGACCTGAACGGCCCCGGCACCTCGCCGATCGAACTGCTGCACGCCGACCGCAAGGCGCAGTTCACCGCACCGAACGAAGTGGCCAACCAGTACTTCGCAGCGGGCGTCACCGGCGAGTTCGATCTCAGCGCCCGCCTCTCGCTGCAGGGGCTCGCCTACTACCGCCGCTTCCAGCAGGACGTCAACAACGGCAACGCCGCAAACGACGCCCCGTGCAGCGACGGCTCGGGCCTTCTCTGCTCGGACGACGGAAGCGTCAGCACGACGACCGGCGGCGTGCCGATCGCGGACTTCCTCTCAGGCGGTCCTTATTCGGAGCTCGACGTCCAGAAAACCGTCACCCATTCCTACGGCGCTTCCGTGCAGATCACCGACAGCGGGGACCTCTTCCACCTGCGCAACCACTTCGTCGCCGGATTGAGCTTCGACGGCGCGCGCAATCGCTTCTCGGCGAGCGGATCGATCGGCGGGCTCACCATCGATACCCGCGAATACGTGGGCCCGGGCGTTCTGATCGACGAGCCCGGCATCAACGTCCCGGTCTCGGTCGCGATCAGCGACTCGACCTGGGGCGCATATTTCGCCGACACGCTGAAGCTGTCTCCCCAGGCGGCCGTCACGCTCTCGGGACGGTACAACGTCGCGACGATCGATCTCTCCGACCGGAACGGCGGCGATCTCTCCGGCAACCACCGCTACGATCACTTCAATCCGGCGGCGGGCTTCACCTGGCGCTTTGCTCGGTCGCTCACCGCCTACGCAGGCTACGCGATCGCCAATCGTGCGCCGACTCCGGCGGAACTGTCGTGCGCCGGACCGCAGAACTCGTGCAGCCTCGCCAATTTCTTCGTCGGCGATCCCCACCTCGACCAGGTGATCGCGCACACGGTGGAATCCGGCATTCGCGGCTCGCTGACGCCGATCGACGGCGTCGGCCTTCGCTACGAGCTCGCGCTCTTCCAGACCGATCTCGACGACGACATCGCGTTCGTCAACAGCCAAACCCAGGGACGCGCGTACTTCGCCAACATCGGGCAGACCCAGCGCCGCGGCATCGACGCGCGCGTGCGCCTCGTGTCCGATCGTTGGGATGTCTACGCCGGCTATTCGTACATCGACGCGCGCTACCGCAACGGCTTCGTCGAGGGCTCGGGCGACAATCCGATGGCCGATGCCGACGGCAACATCACCGTGCGGCCGGGCGACCGGCTCCCCGGCATCCCCGCACATTCGCTGAAGCTCGGCGCCTCCTACAGGGTGTCGGATCGCTGGACGATCGGAATCACCGGCATCGCGGTAAGCGGCTCGTACCTTTTCGGCGACGAAGCGAATCTCACACCGCGCATGCCTGGCTACTACACGCTGGGCGCCAGCACGACGTACCGGTTCGCGAAGAACGCCGAGATCTTCGCGTGGGTCGACAACCTCACCGGCCAGAAGTACTACACGTTCGGAACCTTCTCGCCGACGTCGTCGGTCTACCTCGTCCAGGCGCCCCACGCGACCAACCCGCGCGCCTACAGCCCGGCGGCGCCGGTCGGAGCGTTCGCCGGGATTCGCGTCACGTACTGATGCGCTCGCGGAAATCCGCCGCGGCATGGCTTTGAACGGCCGCACCGGGCGGGACTTCCTGCATGTCGCTCCGGGCCCCTTGGGGCTGATGCGCGCGATCGCCACCCGTCTCTCACCAGCCGAATTCGACGCGGTCGCGCAGTATTTCGGCGCGATCGAAGTGACCACCGCGACGAAAGGCAAGCAATGATTGCGCGAGCGATTGCGCCGGCGACCGTGCTGGCGACCATGCTGCACTTCGAGCCTCCGGCCGAAAGCGCGATTCCCGGCAACGCATTCGGCAACATGGTGCGGCTCGGACGCGCGATCTTCACCGAGACCAAGCAGCACGCCGGAAAGTACGTCGGCAACGACCTGCGCTGCAGCAACTGCCATCTCGACGCGGGCCGGCTGCCCGATTCGGCGCCGCTGTGGGGCGCCTTCGTCGCCTATCCGCAGTACCGCGCGAAAACCGGCGAGGTCGATACGTTCGCCGAGCGGCCACAGGATCCTCGCTACGCCGGATCCATCGCGGCGACGCGAAAGAAGTACCACGATTCACCCAACTCGCTCTACGGCACCGTCGTCGACGGGCGCCTGCTCGGCCGCGGCACCAAGCGGTGATGCGAGAATTCATGTAACGTGGGACCTGGTTTCCGTACGAAGGGTCGACAATCCATGGCCAACCTTCCCCGTCTCAAGCCAGACCCGATTGCGCAGCCCCACCCGGTGCCGGAATTCCTGGCCGAGGGTGAGCTCAAGGCGCGCTACGAGGACATGAAAGCGGTCCTTGGCGTGCCGTGGATGGGCGTCGTGACGATGAGCTTCGCGCATTACCGCACGTTCTACGACGCCTTCTGGCAGGGTGTGCGTCCGGTCTGCGCCTCGCGCGACTTCACCGATGCATGCCATCGCCTCAGGCGCCTCGTCGAAGAGAGAGTGAGCGTGCTTGGACCACCGCCCGTTCGGCAGCGGCTCGCACGAATCGGCTATGCCGAGCGCGAACTCCAGGACATTGACGAGTGCATCGAGATCTTCTCCGATGGAAATTTCCCTTACATTCTGCTTGCGACGCTGGCGCGTCTGCTGCTTGAAGGCGGCGAACTCCAGCCCGCACACGACGTTGCTGCTCAAGCCGAGTTGGCATCGCCGAGGGCCGCGGGAAAGCTCGTCCTGATGGAGTATCACCATGCCGACGCCTCGACGCGCCTCGTGTTCGACGATGTGAAAGAGGTGCTGGGTCTGCCGTTCCTCAATACGGACTACCGTGCACTGGCCCGCTGGCCCAGCTATTTCGCGCTTGCGTGGGCGGATTTGCGGCCAAGGCTCCAGCGAAGCGAATACGAGACGTTGGTCGCCGAGATACACGAGGCGGCGGTCTCGGCTGTTCGCTCGCTTCCCAACTACGGCGACTTGCGCGGTGAAGCGTTGCGCCTGGCCGCTCGGAGCGGCGCGTCGGAAAGCGAAGTTCTTTCGGTCGTGCGCCTGTTCCAGTGGCTGCTTCCCGGCCTCGCGCTGAACGTCGCATTCTTTCGTGCCCAATTGCGATAGCTGATCAGGCTTTGCGCGAAGTCGGCGTAGATGTGCCAGTCGCGCACCGCATTGGCGTTGGCCAACCTATTGCGCGCCACCGTCCGACTCGACCTTCCGCCCGCCCCCGTCGCGCGAGACGATGCGCGCGACGGCGCGGAGCGGCAGTTGCTCGGCGACCCGTGCGAACACGAGCCGTGCGTCAGGTCGAGACCCTGGAAACGCGCGTCGCGAGCACCACGGCGATGCCCCCGAGCACTGCGACCGACGCGAGGACGAGGCGCCCGGTGAGCGGCTCGGCCAGGGCCAGCACGCCGCCGATCGCGGCGAGCGGCGGAACCGAGAGCTGGACCGTCGCTGCGCGCATCGCCGACAGACTGCGCAGCGCCGCGTACCAGACCACGTAGCCCATGCCCGAGGTGAGAGCGCCCGAGGCGAGCGCGAGGCCGACGCCCACGCCGTCGGCGTGCGCCCAGCCGAGGGTGACGACGGAGAGTGCGGCGGCAAACGGTACGGCGCGAGCGAAGTTCGAGGCGGTCGCCGCCAGTGGATCACCGACGCCGACGCCGCGGCCGCGAAGTGAATACACGCCCCACGCTGCGCCCGCCAGCGCCATCGAGATGGCGCCCAGGGGCGCAGGAGCGGCGACCCCCGGCGAAACGAGGTAGACCAATCCTGTCACCGCCGCGGCGAGACCGCCCCATGCGAGCGGCGTGAAGCGCTCACCCGCACGAAGGCCGCTTCCCAGCATCGTGAGTTGCACGGCGCTGAACAGGACCAGCGCGCCGGTGCCCGCCGGCAGGCTCACGTAGGCGAACGAAAAGAATGCAACGTAGGTGAACAGCATCACCGCGGCGAGCCAGTCCGCGCGCGGCGCGGGATCACCCGCACCCCGGCGCAGGCGGACGATGACGACCAGCGCGAGCGCACCGGCGGCGAGCCTCAGCGCTCCGAAGCTTGCAGAGTCGATGCGCTGCTGCGCGAGGGCGATGCGGCAGAGCAGCGAGTTCGCCGCGAAGGCCAGCATCGCAATGCCGGTGAGGAGAAAGGTTCGCAGCGTGGACACGGTCAGGACAGCATCATGCATCACGGGGCCGCCGCCCTCCCGGCACCCTGTCGATGCGGCGCTGGGCTATCCTTCGCTTCCTGCATGCGCCTGGCGCCTGCGCTACGGGCGCGTTACCGTTCGACAGTCGCTTCCCTTTGTCGCTGGAGCCTTTCATGAAGACCCTTGGTTTGCTTGCGGCTTTCGGCCCGGTTGCCGGCGCGCACTTCTACACTCACCTGCTTCAACTGGTCGATGCGAAGACCGACGCAGATTATCCGGGCATCGTGTTGCTGAGCCGGCCTGACATTCCGGATCGCATCGGCTTCCTCCTGCACGACGGCCCCTCACCCTTGCCTCACTATATCGCGATGACACGGCAGCTCAACGCGCTGCACGTGGACTACGTTGCGATCGCTTCGGCCACGTCCCACGCGTTCCTCTCCGATCTCGAAGAAGTGTCCGAGGCGCCCATTGTCAACCTGCTCGCTGCGGTAGGCGCCGAAGTCGCCGGGCAACGCGTCCGGCGCGTGGCTCTTCTCGGAACCTCGGCGAGCGCGCGATTGCGTCTGTACGAAGCGCACATGCCACAGGGAAGCACGCTGATCTATCCGCCCGAGAGCGCTCAAGGCGAGCTCGATAGCATCATCTATGCGATCAAGCGCGGCGAGCCCGGCGTCGAACTGGCGCCTCGCCTCTCGGCGTTGACCGATCAGCCTTGGGCCGCCGGCGTCGAATCCTGCATTCTTGGGTGCACCGAGCTCCATCTGGTCGCGGAGGAGTTCGGGAAGACGCATCGGATGATCGACTCGGTCGACTGCCTCGCACGAGCGCTCCTGGCCGTTGCCGGCGTACCGACGTTGGCTTGAAGCAGCGCGATCGCCGCCCATGCCCAGCGAACAGGCCGCCTCGACCCCACAGCCCTACATCGACATCAGGCACATCAGCAAGCGGTTCGGCTCGACGCAGGCGCTGAACGACGTTTCGCTCGCCGTTCACCCGGGCGAGGTCGTCGCAATCATCGGCCCCTCAGGCTCCGGAAAATCCACGCTTTGCCGCTGCATCAATGGACTGGAAAAGATCGATCAGGGGCAGATTTTCATCGGTGGCACGCTGCTTCCCGCCGGGGGCGCCGCACTCACCACCCTGCGCGCGCAGGTCGGCATGGTCTTCCAGTCCTTCAACCTCTTTCCGCACATGACGGTTCTGAAAAACATCGTGTATGCGCCGATGCGGATCCGGCATACGCCCTGGCCCGAGGCGGAGCAGGAAGCGCGCGCACTGCTCGAACGCGTCGGGCTCGCCGACAAGGCCGACGCCTTCCCGAACGAGCTCTCCGGCGGGCAGCAGCAGCGCGCAGCCATTGCGCGAAGCCTCGCCATGACCCCGCGCGCCATCCTGTTCGACGAACCCACGTCGGCACTCGACCCGGAACTGATCAAGGAGGTCCTCGACGTCATGGTCGAGCTCGCCCAGCGCGGCATGACGATGGTCGTCGTCACCCACGAGCTTGGCTTCGCCTACGAGGTAGCCGACAAGATCGTGTTCATGGACCGCGGCGCCGTCGTCGAGGAAGAGAAGCCGAAGACCTTCTTCCAGCGGCCAAGGACCGAACGCGCGCGATCGTTCCTGTCGACCATGCTGGCGCATCGTACGCCGGTGCAGGAAATTTGATGGCTGCCGGGCGGAAGCGTAGTCTGCCGGGGCGCGACTCGCGATCGCTTGCTCAAACAAACCGGAGACCACAGCCGTGAAACACGCCAACCATCGACTCATGCACATCCTCGCCTGCACGACCTTCATGTGTGCGGCTGTGCCAGCGATGCCTGCCCTTGCCGCGGCACCGTCGTTCCCATCCGATTCGACGATGGCGAAGATCCAGAAGAGCGGCGAAATCGTCATCGGCGTCAAGTACGACGTGCCGATGTTCGGGCAGAAGAACCCGCTCACCGGAAAGCTCCAGGGCTATGAGATCGACATCGCCAACCAACTGGGGCGCGACCTCTTCGGCAGCGACGGCCACGTGAAATTCGTCGAAGCGCCGGGCCCCGTGCGCGAGCAGTTCGTCACGCAGCACAAGGCAGACCTCGTCATTTCCACCTACACGATCACCGCGGCACGTTTGAAGACGGTCGCCTTCGCCGGGCCGACGTACGAGTCCAAGCAGGCGATCGTCGTCAAGACCGACAACAAGACCTTCGGCAATGCGATCCCCGACTTTTCCGCGCTCAACGGCCATTCGGTCTGCGTCGTCAGTGGCTCGATCTCCAACATGCTGCTGCTGAAGGACGCCCCGCAGGCCAAGATCATGGCGCTAGGCGCCAATCCTGACTGCGCCAAGGCGGTGCGCCAGGGTCGAGTGGAGGCCTTCGCAACCGACGATGCGCTGCTCTTCGGCTTCGTGCACGAAACGCCCAACGAGATCCGCTTCGTCGACAACACCGGTGGCAACGAAGAGCCGTATGGCATCGGCGTGGCCAAGGATTCGCTCGATCTCTGCCGCTGGGTCAACGAGCGCCTGGTCGACATGTCGAAGGACGGCTTCCTCGAAAAGAGCTTTGCCTCCACCATCGGCACGGTCACCAAGCGCAAGCTCGAGCCGCTCAAGGCTGCCGACATGACCGACTGCAAGTGATCCGTCTTGCCGCAGCGTCCTCCGGCAGCGCGTCCCGCTAAGCAGGTCGGGGCGAGAGGGAACGGGGGAATCGATGGCGTTCTGGCTCCAGCTCCTGCCGGCATTCACGGCGGGTTTCCTGGAGAGCATGAAGCTCGCGCTGATCGCGTCGGCGGTGGCGTTTCCGCTCGGCTGCTGCATCGGTGTGGGGCGCATCATGCCGATTCCCGTCGTGCGCAGGCTCTCCGACCTGTACATCAACCTGGTGCGAAGCACGCCCATTCCGGTCATCCTCATCTTCTTCTTTTTCGCCCTGCCTGACGTTGGCCTCAAGTTCTCCGCTCTTGCCTGCGCGGCGGCCGGGCTGGGCCTCTACATGGCTTCCTACGTCGCCGAGGCCCTGCGCTCGGGCGTCAACGCGGTGCCGACGGGCTATATCGAGGCAGCGCGCGCGCTGGGGTTACCCGAGCGCACGGTGATCGGCGGCATCCTGGTGCCGCAGGCGCTGAAGGCCGTCATCCCGACGCTCGGAAACCTGAGCGTCGATCTCATCAAGAACACTTCGATCGCCTACACCATCTCGGTCGTCGAGCTGACGGGTACCGCCGTGCAGCAAGTCACCATGCTCGCCAAGCCGATCCCCATCTTCATCCTCGCCGCCGTCGGTTACGCGGTCATGACGTTTCCGACCGGTGCCGGGTTTCGTGCGCTCGAGCGCAAGTTCAAATACAGGTAGCGCTCCCGCGTGGACTACCGCTTGCTGGCGAACGATTTGAGCCCGCGGGCAAACGCCCGGCTCAGGGTCGCGGGCGCGTCGGTGGCGATCCTCTGCGCGCTCGCGATCGCCACGCTGGCGTACGGGCTCTACCGCACGGGGGAACTGGATGCGCGGCACTGGCAGATCTTTGCCGACGCTGCGACCTGGAAGTTTCTGGCGATCGGCCTCTGGAACACCGTACGGGTCGCGCTCGCGGATCTGGTGTTCTCCGTGGTGCTGGGCGCCATCGTCGCCACGGCACAGACGAGTCGCCTTGGCGTCTTCAGGCTGGCCGGGAGCGCCTACGCCGAACTGTTCCGCGCCATTCCAACCCTGCTGATGATCCTGTTCTGCTTCTTCGGCTTGCCCCTTCTCGGACTGGACGTGACGCCGTTCTGGGCCGTCGTCGCCGGCAGCGGCCTTTACAACTCGGCGGTGTTGAGCAACATCTTCAAGAGCGGCATCCGGACGATCGATCGTGGTCAATCCGAAGCCGGATATTCGCTGGGCCTGAGCCGCAAGGACGTGATGACAGGCATCGTCTGGCCGCAGGCGCTGCGGCGCATGCGCCCTTCCATCGTCGCGCAGTGCGTCGTCCTCTTCAAGGACAGCTCGCTCGGCTTCGTGATCGGGTACGAGGAAGTCCTGCGTCGGTCGCAGGAAATCGGGACGTTCACCTCGAGCTCGTTGCAGCCCTACTTCGTCGGCGGATGCATCTACATCGTCGTGATTTATCTGCTGCGGCAGTCAACCGGCCAGAGTGGCCAGCGCGTCGAGGAAACGTCTGCATGACCTGGAACTCCCGCATCGCTGCACGCGCGGAGCGATCCACTGATCCCATCGTCCGGATCCGCGGGACTACTTCTTGACGATGGCGCTGATCGACAGCGTGCTCCGCTTTGAGTGGTTGCGTCAGAAGCTGAGGCTCGCGGCGCCAGCCTTGAGCCGCTCGTGCATCGCACTGGCTCCCTGGATGACGACACCCTCGATGAAATCCTCCGGCCCGTAGCCGCGCGCCTTGACGCACGGTGGACACGCCCAGATCGTTCCCCCGCGCGCGAGGTAATCGTGAATCAGGGCTTTGAGCGGATCGAGCGGGGGAACCTGCGTGATGTCCACTGCCTTTCGACGTACGAGGTCGACGCCCGAGCTCACGAGAAAGGCGTAGACCTTCATTCCGGAAGTGATCGCGCCGCAGGCGATCGTAAATGCGACGGACGAAAGCTCATGATCAGTTCCACGTGTCACCAGGACGACCAGCTCGCGATCGGATTGCGGGCTCGATGTGGGCACTGCGTTCTCCCCGTTCGTTATAGGAAATCGTACAGAGCGTGCCAGCAAGGCGCCGCCGCGCGAGGCCGATGATGAACTCGTCCGGCAGGCGCGCCAAGGGCCTCGATGTCAAAGCTGGGTGGGATATCCGCCGATGGCTTCCGAAAGAGGGAGCTCCCGAGCGAGCGTCCGGCTATGTTCGGTGGCGTGGTACAGGCGCGCGCGTGATGGGCCGGGCGTTCCGTCTGGTAGCCTTGTTCAGACCTTTGCGATTGCCGGCAACGTGGTTTGCGGATTCTCGCTCACCCCGGCCAGCGAGCCGGCGCGCGGCCGGTCGATCGTGCGCACAGTACGGGCGACGCAAGGCGCTCGTCACCGCGGCCTTGCTGCGCTCAGTGACCCCGGCGACCTCGGGAAGTGACAGGCAAGAAATGGCCGAAACTCTCGAAACCGACGCTGCCGCTGCGCTGCTCAGACTAGCAAAGAAAAACGGCCCGCATCGCTGCAGGCCGTCGATTCAACTGGTTGCGAGGCCCGCAACCGGACCCGGTTACGCGTCGGCTGACGCTGGCCGGCTACGCCGCCGCCTTCCTGTCAGAGATGGAACGCTTTCGGTGGACGCGTGCTCGGCCGCCGATGCCGAACCGAGGCTGACGCACAACGCTCGCGATCCGGCGGTCGCACACTATGCGCGCTTCTTCAGCACCGCATCGCGCAGGAGCGCGTTGACGCGCGTTTGCCATCCGCGGCCGGTCGCGCGCAGCGCCGCGACCACGTCGGGTTCGAGTCGGAGTGATACCATTTGACGGGGCGCCTCGAGCTTCGGTCTCCCACGCTTCAGCGCCACAGTGATCGCCGTTGGCAGAACCTCGGGCGCCGGCCGGAATCGCGCGAAATCCGCGCGCGCGAGTTCCCGCACCTCACCGCTTCGATTCGTCAGCGGCCGTCGCTTGCTCATATCGCCTGACCTCTCTTGCGTTCGCCTTGCGAAAGCTGATCACCCGCAGCGCGTCCTTCGTGGCGCGGAAGCACAGCACATGAAGTCGACCCTCGAGGTGGCACAGCGCCACGTAGCGCACCTCGCCGTAGTCCCGGCGCTCGTCGACCGCGATCAGCGCCGCACCGAGATCGATCTCGACGACACGCTCAAACGACAAACCCCTCAGCCGGATGTTGCGCGCGTTCTTGGCCGGGTCGAACGTAATGCGCACCGGAATAAGTGTATTGACATTTAACACTGAGGTCAAGCACCCGTTTCACGCCGATTTCGAGATTGGGTAACCGGGCTCCTCACGGCGAAAGCCGGCCGAGGTTAGCGATAACCTGGACAACAAAAGAAAACGGCCCGCATCGCTGCAGGCCGTTGATTCGTTTGGTTGCGGGGGAAGGATTTGAACCTTCGACCTTCGGGTTATGAGCCCGACGAGCTGCCAGACTGCTCCACCCCGCGATTGACCGGCAAGTATAGCAGGATTTCAGCGCTGCGCCACCACGCGCCCGCCTCGGCCTTCGCGGAAGGCCTTGAGGCGCTCGGCGATCGCTGGGCCGACCCACAGCACCGGTGCCGCTGCGCCCTTGCGCAGCAGCACGTTGCGCGCGGTCGCAAACGCCCTCGCGAGGTCGTCGCTGTGGCTCATGCCCTCGCCGAAGAATGCCGCGCCGAACGCGCCGGGCCGGATTCCGCCGTTGCAGCCCGCGTCGTGCGCGTCGGAGCCGCTCGACGCGATGACGGCCGTCTCGTCGTCCTTCAGCGCGTCGACCCACGCGCCCGAGTGACACGCGGATACCACGACGATGCGCCAGCGGATGCCAGCGCTGTCGAACAGGTTGCGCAGGCCGGCGGGCGACAGCGGCACGAGCTCGAGCGGCGGGTTGACCGCGTCGAGCGTGCCGTCGCGGGCCGCGTCGCCGGTGAGGTAGACCATCACGATGTCGTCGTCGGGATCGATGATGTCGCCGATCTCCTCCAATGTCTCGCGCAGGTTGGTGACGGTCGCGAACGGGTACCTGGCAATCGTCGACGGGCTGTTGATCAGCACGACCGAGTGCCCGCGCGTACTCCAGCGCCGCTTCATCACCTGCGCCGCCGACTCGACGTCGGAGACGAAGCCGATCCGCCGCGAATCAGGTGCGAAGCCGACGAAATAGAGATCGGTGACCCCGGGCTGCTCGTCGTCGAGGTTGTCGAGAGCCTGGTCGAGCAGAAACTGCTGTGCGGCGAGCGCCGGCTCGGAGGCCGGGCTCACGAAATCCTTGCGCCCGCTCGCCATCGGCCGATCCGACCACCAGGGTTCGAGCGGTCCGGCGAGCGGAGCGAACCAGACCGGCAGCACGATCACGAGACCGCCGGCGAGCGCGCCCATGCGCCGGCGCATCGTCCCCGCGAGCTGCTGTGCGTCAAGACAGATCGAGACGCTACGGATGCACAGGAGCGCCGTCCACGCGTCGAGCGCGTAATCGAACCAGCGCCGGGTCGACTCGGTGATTGCAGGATTGGTCTGCGGCAGGTCGGGAAGGACGTTCACGACCTGAATCAGCGGAAACGCCGCGAGCACGATGACCGGCAGCGCCAGTGCGAGCGTGGCTTCGCGCCGCCATGCCGCGATGATCGCGGCGGACAGCACGAGCAATCCCAGCGAATACACCTCGCCGTGCAGGCCGAGGATCGAGAAATGCGCGTCCTGCGCGGCACGCACCCAGTCGGCGTCGATGTCGATTGCCGCCGACACGATCGCGACCAGCACGAGCTGGCCGGGCGAGATCCGAAACGACGTTCGCGCAACCGGCAGGAAGAGCGCGAGCTTCAGCCCCGCCGCGAGGTTGCGGCCGAGGCCCGCAAGGGCGTCGCGCATCAGGCGGCCCGGCCCGCCACCGCGAGCGCGTGACCGGCGACGTAAGCGGCGACCTCCGCACGGTCGTTGGCGACGACGGTGAAGCGCTGCGGGCGCTTCTCGACGTCGACCCACGCAGCCGGCCGCGGCGGGTCGAAGCCGACCGCCTCGCGAATCGTCGCGGCGAACTTCGCCGGCAGTGCGGTCTCGAGGCAGATGACGTGCTCATCGCCCTCGCGCAGCTCGCGCGCGACCTTGACGCCGTCGGCGGTGTGCGGATCGATCAGCACACGATCGCGCAGGTGCACGTCGCGAATGGTCGCGACGCGATCGGCGTGGGTGCTGCGCCCCGAGACAAAGCCCGACTCCTGTACCTGCCGCCACAGCGGCGTCCCATGGAGATCGAAACTCCCGCGGCGCGCAAGCTCGTCCCACAGGCTGCGCAGCCGCTGCGGGTCGCGCCCCGCGACGTCGTAAACGTAACGCTCGAAGTTCGATGCCTTCGAAATGTCCATCGACGGCGACGACGTCGCATGGGTCTCGCCTGCGCCGCGCGGCCGATAGCGCCCGCTCCTGAAGAACTCGTCGAGCACGTCGTTCTCGTTGGTCGCCACGATGAGGCGCTCGATCGGCAGGCCCATCGACCTTGCCACGTGTCCCGCGAGCACGTTGCCGAAGTTGCCCGAAGGTACCGCGAAGCTCACGCGCGTCTTCGCGGCATTCACTCCGGTCGCGGCGAGCCAGCCCTTGAAGTAGTAGACGACCTGGGCGGCGATGCGCGCCCAGTTGATCGAGTTGACCGCGCCGAGCGCGTGGCGGCGCCGGAACGCGGCATCACCGGCGAGCGCCTTGACGAGGTCCTGGCAGTCGTCGAAGGTTCCCTCGACGGCCAGGTTGTGGATGGCGGGATCGTCGAGCGAGTACATCTGCGCCTCCTGGAAGGCACTCATGCGCCCGCGCGGCGACAGCATGAATACCGCGATGCCGCGCTTGCCGCGCATCGCGTACTCGGCCGAGCTCCCGGTGTCGCCCGACGTCGCGCCGAGGATGTTCAGCACGCGCTCCCCGCCGAGCGCATGCTCGAGCAGCCTGCCGAGGAGCTGCAGCGCGATGTCCTTGAAGGCGAGCGTCGGTCCGTTGGACAGGCGCAGCAGCGAGAGCCCAGGCTCGAGCGCAACGAGCGGCGTGATGTCGTCGCTGCCGAACGCCTCGCGCGTGTAGGCCGCGGCGACGATCCGCGCGAGCGCATCGTGCGCAATGTCGCCGACGAAGCGCGCGAGCACCGCGGTGGCGAGCGCCGGATAGGCGAGGCCGCGCAGCGCCTCGATCTCGTCGCGCTCGAAGCGCGGATAGCGCTCGGGTACGGCAAGCCCGCCGTCGGGAGCGAGCCCTTCGAGCAGGATCGCACGGAACGGCTGCGGATCGGACTGCCACGCGCCGCGCGTGCTGACGTATCTCATCCGAGGTCCTCGAGGCGGATGCGAACGACCTTCCCGCGCACCGTCGGCAGCGCCTCGATGCGCAGGATCGCATCGTCGACGTTGCGCTCCACCGACCGGTGGGTGAGCAGGATGATGTCGGTCTGGTCCTCGCCTTCGGACGGCTCCTTCTGGATCATCGCGTCGATCGAGATGTCGCGATCGGCGAGGATGCGCGTGATGTCGGCGAGCACGCCGGGACGGTCGTCGACGCGCATCCGCAGGTAGTAGCTCGTCTCGACCTCGCCCATCGGCAGGAACGGCAGGTCGGTCAGCTGGTCGGGCTGGAACGCGAGGTGCGGCACGCGATGCTCGGGGTCGGAGGTGTGCATGCGCGTCACGTCGACGAGATCGGCGATCACCGCGCTCGCCGTCGGCTCGGCTCCTGCACCCGCGCCGTAGTAGAGCGTCGAGCCGACCGCATCGCCCTTGACGAGGATCGCGTTCATCGCGCCTTCGACGTTGGCGATCAGCCGCTTCGCGGGAATCAGCGTCGGATGCACGCGAAGCTCGATGCCGTTGCGCGCTCGCCGCGTGATGCCGAGGAGCTTGATCCGGTAGCCGAGCTCCTCGGCGTAGCGCAGGTCCTCGCGCGTGAGCTTCGTGATGCCCTCCGCATAGGCCTTGTCGAGGCGCATCGGCACACCGAAGGCGATCGCCGACATGATGGTGAGCTTGTGTGCGGAGTCGATGCCCTCGACGTCGAACGACGGGTCGGATTCCGCATAGCCCAGCACCTGCGCTTCGGCGAGCACCGTCTCGAACGACGCCCCCGTCTCGCGCATCCGCGACAGGATGAAGTTCGAAGTGCCGTTGATGATGCCGGCGATCCATTCGATGCGGTTGGCGGTCAACCCCTCGCGCAGCGCCTTGATGATCGGCACGCCGCCTGCAACGGCAGCCTCGAACGCGACCATCACGCCCTTCGCGTGGGCCGCGGCGAAGATCTCGGTCCCGTGCTCGGCGAGGAGCGCCTTGTTGGCGGTGACGACGTGCCTGCCGAGCGCGATCGCCTCGAGGATCAGGCTGCGCGCGGGCTCGATGCCTCCGATCAGCTCGCAGACGATGTCGATGCCGGGCCCATGCACGACCTCGGAGGCGTCGGCGGTCAGCCGCACGCCGGTGACGCCGTCGAGCGCATCGGACGCCTTCGCGAGGTCGCGCGTCGCGATCGCGGCGATCCGGATCGGCCGCCCGGCGCGCCGCGCGATCTCCTCCTCGTTGCGGCGAAGCACGTTCCACGTGCCGCGGCCGACGACCCCGAAGCCGAGGAGGCCGACCTGCAGCGGCTTCACAGCAGCCCGTCCTCGCGGAACATCTGCTTGATGCCGCGAATCGCCTGGCGTGTGCGCGCCTCGTTCTCGATCATCGCGAAGCGGACGTGTCCGTCGCCGAACTCGCCGAAACCGACCCCGGGCGAGACCGAGACCTTCGCGCGGTCGAGGATGCGCTTCGAGAATTCGAGCGAGCCTTCCTTCGCGTAGAACCCGGGAATCTTCGCCCACACGTACATCGACGCCTTCGGAACGTCGACCATCCAGCCGGCCTCGTGCAGGCCCTTGACGAGCACGTCGCGGCGGCGCTGGTACGTGGCGGTGATCCCGGCGACGCAGTCCTGCGCGCCCTCGAGCGCGGCGATCGCCGCCACCTGGATCGGCGTGAAGGTGCCGTAGTCGTGATAGCCCTTGATCCGCGACAGCGCGTAGACGAGGTCGCGGTTGCCGACCATGAAGCCGATCCGCCAGCCCGCCATGTTGTAGCTCTTCGACATCGTGAAGAACTCGACCGCCACGTCGCGCGCGCCGGGGACCTGCATGATCGAAGGCGCCTGCCAGCCGTCGAAGCAGATGTCGGCGTAGGCGAGGTCGTGCACGACCCAGATGCCGTGCTCCTTCGCGAGGGCGATCAGCTTCTCGAAGAACGGCAGCTCGACGCACTGCGCGGTCGGATTGGCCGGGAAGTTGACGATCAGCATCTTCGGCTTCGGCACCGACAGCCTGATCGTGCGCTCGAGCTCGGCGAAGAAGTCGACGTCGGGGGTGAGCGGCACCTGGCGGATGTCGGCGCCGGCGATCACCGGCCCGTAGATGTGGATCGGGTAGCTCGGGTTGGGGACGAGCACCGTGTCGCCGCGGCCGAGCGTGGCGAGCGCCAGGTGGGCGATCCCCTCCTTCGAGCCGATGGTGACGATCGCCTCGGTCTCGGGATCGAATTCGATGCCCCAGCGACGGCTGTACCAGTGGCAGATCGCCCGGCGCAGCCGGGGGATCCCCTTGGACACCGAATAGCCGTGCGTGTCACCGCGCTGGACGGTCTCGACGAGCTTGGCGACGATGTGCGGCGGCGTCGGCCCGTCGGGATTGCCCATGCCGAAATCGATGATGTCCTCGCCGCGACGGCGTGCCGCCATCTTGAGCTCGGAGGTGATGCTGAACACGTACGGCGGAAGCCGCTCGATGCGTGCGAAGTGCGTCTGGGGAGAGGAGGCCATGCCGGGCTCTAGCGTAAGCGCCCGGAACCGTCCGAGCGACGTAGACGTGGTGAGTTGCGGATTCTACGCGAATCGATCGTCGGGGCTGCGATAATGGCTTCCACAACGCCGGGACCGGCCGGGAAACAACGGCCGCCCCGGAGGCTCGATGCGATGAAATTTCACCTGCAGGCGCCGGGTGCGCACGTCGTGACGGGGTTCGGCGATGGCTGGATCCGCGTCGGGGTCGACGAGTACCGCGAAGGCGTCGTGCTCCTGCCCGATCGCGTCGAGCCCGGCTGGGCGCCAGCCGGCTTCGACGCGCTGACCGCCGACGACTTCGCGCGGCTTCTCGAATCGCAGCCCGAGATCGTGCTCCTCGGCACCGGAGCAAGGCAGCGATTCCCGCATCCGCGCCTGTTGCGCGCGCTCTACGAGGCGCACGTCGGCGTCGAGACGATGGATACGCACGCCGCGTGTCGCACGTTCAACATCCTGGCGGCGGAGTCGCGGCGGGTCGCGGCGGCGCTCGCGCTCGAATTGGAGGCCTTACCGTGACTCAACAGGGCAAACTGCGCGCGAGCCTCGTCGTGATCGCGCTCCTCGTCATCGCGCTCGTCGGGCTCCTCGTCAAGTTCGCCGTCATCGGCTCGACACTGCCGGCGCAGGACGGCCGCATCGTCGTCATGCTCGATCCCGGCGAGCGCGCGCTGATGCTTCGCGAGATGCGCGGCTTCGTCGACGCGCTGCAGCGAATCACCGACGGGCTCTCGCGCGGGGACTCGAAGGAAGTCTCCGAGGCGGCGCGCGCGGTGGGCGTTGCGGCCGCGCACAACGCCCCGGTCACGATGCTCGGGAAGCTCCCGCTC
>JAFEDF010000001.1 GCA_018241785.1 Pseudomonadota bacterium
ACTCCTGCGGGAGGCGGGACGTGCCGGCCGATCGCCTTGAACACCTGGCCGATGAAACCCTGCGGGGTCCAGTTCGCGAGCCCGATGCGCCCGCCCGGCCGGCACACGCGCAGCATTTCGGAAGCGGCTTTCTCCTGGTTCGGCGTGAACATCACGCCGAAGGTCGAGAGCACGGCATCGAAGCTCGCGTCGTCGAACGGCAGCGCCTCCACGTCGGCCTGGCGGAATGCGACGTCGAGGCGGTTCGCGGCGGCGCGCGCCTTGCCGTGCTCGAGGAGTTCGGGGACGTAATCGGTCGACGTGACGATGCAGCCGCGGCGCGCAGCGGCGAGCGTTGCGTTGCCGTTGCCGGCGGCGACGTCGAGCACGCGCCAGCCGGCGCGCGGATCGACCGCTTCGAGGAGTGTCTCGCGGGTAATCTGCAGCGTCGAGCCGATGAGGGCGTAGTCGCCCGACGACCACACGCCGCGCTGGCGCGCCTTCAGCGCGCCGAGGTCGGGGGATTCGGTCGAGGGACTCGCGCGCGCATCCATGAGATCGCTTCGGGTTGGCCGAGGTCGCCGTCAGCATCGCACACCCGAGGCGGGGTCGGCTATGCAGCTTTCGCCACCGCACCGGGGCGCCTATGCTATGTCCGCAATCGGCGCGAAACGCCGGAGGGATCTGTGAACCGGTCGACCGACCTCGTCGTGGCCGCCGGGCGGCCGCGGCGGACGCTGCCCGCGGGTCTCGTGCGGGCGCTCGACTGGGTCGAGGCGCACCCGGACGAGCCGCTCGACCTCGCGAAGCTCGCGCTCGTCGCCGCCACGCGTCCACGAACGCTCGAGGGGCAGTTTCGGCGTTATCTCGACGCGACCCCGCTCGGCTGGGTGCGGCAGGCGCGCCTCGCGCGCACGCGCGCCGATCTGCTGGCAGCACGGGGCGAAGCGAACGTCAGCGCGATCGCGCTCGCGAACGGCTTTCGCGAGCTCGGACGCTTCGCCGGGCACTATCGGCGCGAGTTCGGCGAGCGTCCTTCGGCGACGCTGGCGAGAGGGCGTGCCGCGAGGCTTGGCCACCTGCACGACGCGGGTGGCCCAGGCGGCGACGCCGACCGGCTGATGTGGCGTGCGGTGGGTTTCGCGTTCACGGTGGGCAGCGCGGCGTGCACGAGCGCCATCGAGCTCGCCGAGCACGCGCGTGCGCTCGCGCCCCTCGCCGCGCTTCCGGTCGCCATTTCCGCGTGGTGCCACGGCCAGCGCGCTGCGCACAACTTCGGCGCTTCGCCCGCGAACGACCGCATCGAGGCCGTTCGCAGCGCCGACGAGGCGGTGCGCCGCGCGCCAGGCGACTCCTTCGTGCTGACGCTCGCGAGCGGGGCGCAGACGCTCGCGAACCGGCTCGTCGAGGCCGAACGGCTCGCCGACCGGGCGCTCGCGATCGACCCCTGGCTGCCGTGGGCGTGGGTGCGCCGCGGCTGGCTGTCGGCCTATGCGGGCGACCACGCGGCGGCGCTGCGCGAGCTGCGCGTCACGCTCGAGCTGATGCCGTTCGAACCGCTGCGCCACCTCGCCTTCATCGGCATCGGCTGCGCGCATTTCGGGGCCGGGCGCTTCGCGCTCGCCGCACGCTGGATCGACGACGCACTCGCGATGGAGCCGACGTCGTTCTGGGCCGAGCGCGTCCTCGTCGCGGCAGCGGCCCACGCCGGTGCGCTGGGCGAGGCGAAACGGCGTGCGCGCCGCCTGCTTCGCAAGGACCCGCGCCTCACCGTCGAGCTCGCGCGCTCGGCGTGGCCGTTCACCG
>JAFEDF010000200.1 GCA_018241785.1 Pseudomonadota bacterium
CAAGAAGGTGCTCGAATCGCGGCTCTTCTCGCCGTCGCCGCGCATCATCATCTGCGTGCCCTGCGGCTCGACGCAGGTCGAGCGCCGCGCTATCCGTGAGTCGGCGCTCGGCGCCGGCGCGTCGAAGGTGTACCTGATCGAGGATCCGATGGCGGCGGCGATCGGCGCCGATCTCCCCGTCGGCGACGCGACGGGATCGATGGTCGTCGACATCGGCGGCGGCACCACCGAGGTCGGCGTGATCTCGCTCGGCGGGATGGTCTACGCAGGGTCGGTGCGCGTCGGCGGTGACAAGTTCGACGAGGCGGTCGTCAACTACATCCGCCGCAACTACGGCATGCTGATCGGCGAGACCACCGCCGAGCTAATCAAGAAGACGATCGGTTCGGCGTTCCCCGGCTCCGAGGTGAAGGAGATGGAGGTCAAGGGCCGCAATCTCGCCGAAGGCATCCCGCGCAGCTTCACGGTGTCGTCGAACGAGATCCTCGAAGCGCTCACCGATCCCTTGAACAGCATCGTGTCGTCGGTGAAGAGCGCGCTCGAACGCACGCCTCCCGAACTCGGTGCCGACATCGCCGAACGCGGAATGGTGCTGACCGGCGGCGGCGCGCTGCTGCGCGATCTCGACCGGCTCTTGATGGAGGAGACCGGGCTGCCGGTCATCGTCGCCGATGACCCGTTGACCTGCGTCGTTCGTGGCTGCGGCAAGGCACTCGAGAACATGGAGAAGCTGCACACCATCTTCACGACCGACTAGCGCTGTCCGCAAGTGGCGATGCGGCCCATCCCGGTCGATCCTCCCGCCTTCTTCAACCGCGGGCCGAGTCCGTTTGCGCGCCTCGTCTTCTTCGGCCTGCTGTCGCTCGTGCTGCTGTTCACCGATACGCGTTACCGCTACCTCGAGCAGGTTCGCGAGGCGGTCGCCGTCGCGCTCTATCCGCTGCAGCGCGCAATGCTCGCGCCGGGCCTCGCGATCGGCTACTTCGCGCGCTATCTCGCATCGAAGAGCGATCTCGCCGACGCCAATGCCACGCTCGAGCGCGAACTTGCCGCCAACGCTCCTGCAGTGCAGGGCTACGGAATGGAGCGACGCGACAACGCTCGGCTGCGCGAGCTCCTCGCGCTGCGCAGCCAGTACGACGGCGCCGCGATCGCGGCACAGGTGCTCTACACCGGCCGCGATCCGTTCGCGCAGAAGCTGTACGTCGACCGCGGCGGCAACGACGGCGTCGAGGCCGGTGACGGCGTGATCGACGAGACCGGCGTCGTTGGCCAGGTGACGCGTGTGCTGCCGCAGCTTGCCGAGGTCACGCTGATCACCGATCGCGACCAGGCGGTTCCCGTCAAGGTCGAGCGCAGTGGTGCGCGCAGCGTGATGTTCGGCAACGGCACCGGACGTGCGCCGGAACTGCGCTTCACCGCGCCTTCGGCCGACCTGCGCGTGGGCGACCGGCTCGTCACTTCGGGCATCGACGGCACCTACCCAGCGGGACTTGCCGTCGCGGTCGTCACCGCAGTGGCGAAGAGTCCCGGCGAGATGTTCGCGCGCATCGCCTGCCGCCCCCTCGCCGGGGTCGATCGCAGTGAATACCTGCTGGTGCTCGCGCGCCCGCGCGCCGCGGCGCCTCCTCCCCCGAACGAGGCTGCCGCGGCGGCGGCGTCGAAGAAGGGCGCGCGCGCGAAGGCGCCGCGCGGATGAGAGCGCTGCCAGCCGTGACGTCGTTCGGCCCTGCGGCCCCCGAGGAGATCCTGCGTCCGGCGCGGCCATGGTTCATCGTGCTGTCGGTCGCCCTGGCGCTTTGTGCCAACATCGTGCCGCTCTCCGGCGTCGCCACGGCGTTGCGTCCCGACTTCCTCGCGCTGGTGCTGCTCTACTGGTGCATACAGGAGCCTCGCCACGTCGGCGTCGGCTCAGCGTGGTTCGCCGGACTCGTGATGGACGTCGCCGACGCGACGGTGTTCGGGCAGCACGCGCTCGCCTACGCGGTGCTCGCCTTCGCGGCCGGCTACTTCAGGCGTCGCGTCCTGCGTTTCCCGCTGTGGCAGCAGGCGGTCCAGGTTGCCGTGCTGCTGCTCCTCTGTGCGGGCCTCGTGCTCGTCGTGCGTTATGTCGGCGGAGCCGCCCTGCCACCGTGGACCTATGTCGCACCGCCGCTCGTCGGAGCACTGCTGTGGCCGTTGCTGTCGGTGCTCCTGCAGGCACCGCAGCGCCCGCGCCGCGGCGGGTCGCGGAGCTGACGCCGTGTTCGGGCGCCTGTTCCGCGGGGTCGGTGATCGCAGCGAACGCGGCGGCGGGTTCGAAGCTCCCGAGCTTCGCAACCCCGAGCGCGAGCAGGCGCGCTTTCGCCGTCGGCTCGTGCTCGCGGCAGTGGTGATGCTCGCGGGGTTCGGCGGGCTCTTCGCGCGCTTCTACTACCTGCAGGTGACCGAGCACGCGCACTTCGAGACCCTCGCCGAGACCAACCGCATCGCCATCGTGCCGATTGCCCCGAACCGCGGCGTGATCACCGACCGCAACGGCGTCGTGCTCGCGCAGAGTTACTCGGGCTATACGCTCGAGATCACGCCGTCCAAGGTACCGGACCTGGCCGCGACGATCGACGCACTCGCGAAGATCGTCGACATCGAACCGCGCGACCGCAAGCGCTTCAGGAAGCTGCTCGAGGAATCGAAGGACTTCGAGAGCATCCCGATCCGCACACGCCTGACCGACGAGGAGGTCGCGCGCTTCGCCGTCAACCGCTACCGCTTCCCCGGCGTCGAGATCAAGGCGCGCCTCTTCCGCCAATACCCGTTCGGCGCGATCGCTTCGCACGCGATCGGCTA
>JAFEDF010000201.1 GCA_018241785.1 Pseudomonadota bacterium
AGGCTTCGGCTTGGGTCAGGCCGTTGTCCATTGCTCGATTCAGGTGGTATGGCATCTGCGCGACCTGACCCGATGCAACCAAGGCGCTGACGGTGACCAGGCTCCGATCCCGTGGTGCGAGATCCGGACGCAGCCAAAGGTCGCGGAACAAAATGTCGGTTGTGTAGTGCACGACCCCAGCCGCTACGGTGCCGAACTGCTGATCGACTCTCGACGCGCGCTGTGCCTCGGCGGCCTCGTCGAGCGGAAGCAGCTTCGGTGACGCAGCCGCCAACGCGTCCGCCTTGATGCCACGCTGCGCAAACACTTCCTTGGCGACGGCGACCGCCGACATCGCGTTCTCCCATCCGGAGTAGAACGCGAGATGCGTGATCATTTCGGATAGTTCACGCGGTTTGACGCCGTTGTCGAGTGCCAGGTTCAAGTAGAACGGCATGTCGATGGTCTGGTTGCGCGTGACGAGGACGGAGAGCGTGACGATGCTGCGGTCGCGCCGGGAAAGGCCGGGGCGCTTCCACAAGTCCCCCAGAACACGGTCTTGCGTGTACTTCTCGAGCGCTGGGGCCACCATCTGGGCGTCATTCATTGATGTCATGGGTAGTGCTCCTGACGCGGCTTTCGGCTCGTTCGCCTCGGCCGCAGATGAAGCGATAAACAAGAGCGACGCTATCGCTATGATGAGTCGATCTCGGTTCATATTCGTTGCGCGTTTACGAAGAAAATCCGTGAGCGCGGCGTGCGCTACTGATCGCGGGATGCAGCAGCCGCATTGCGATCGCGGCCGCGCAGAGCACGACGAGAGCGCTGGTTAGGAATACCGTCCCAATGCCGGCCACAGCGCCAATCAGGCCCAGCCCCGGGCTTGCGAGCCCGAGCGTCAGATCGAGAAACGCGGTGTACGCCCCCATTGCCAGACCGCGGCTCTGTGGCGGCGCACGCCGAACGGCTTCCACGCCAAACGCGGGATAAACGAGTGAGTAGCCGAAGCCCGTGAGCGCAGCCCCGATTAACGCGAGGGCGGACCAAGGCGCTGCCCAGAGCAATCCCTGACCGGCCGCTTCGATCAACACGAAGATGAGCGCGACCCTTGCGCCACCAACTCGGTCCGCGAGATGTCCCAGCAGCACGCGCGCCAAGATGAAAGCGACCGCGAACGAAGTGAACGCGGGCCACACGGTCCACCCGCGCGCCGCGAAGAGGAGCGACACGAATGCGGTCATTGCTCCGAAGCCGAAGCTGCTCAACGCGAGCCCGACGCCTGGGACCCATACTGCTCCGATGACTGCGCTGATCGGAGTGCGGTCGCGCGGTGTCGGCGTGACGTTCCGGACCGACGCCGCCAATAACACCGTCGTCAGCGGAACCAGCGTAGTCGCCAGGGCAATCGCCATGAAGCCATAGGCTCCATAGAGGCTCGTTCCGATCGGCGCGCCGAGGGCGAATGCTGCATACATCGCCGTCCCCATCCAGGCCAAAACCTTACCGGTGTTCCTGGCGCCGGCAAGCGCCAACCCCCAGGTCTGCGCCCCCGTGATGACGAAGCTCTCACCGGCGCCGAGGACCGCGCGTCCAAGCAAGAGGATCGCCACGGAGATCATGGGTTCGCCGGCAAAACGCAAGGACAGCAGATAGAGAAGTCCGGCGACCGCCGACGCGAGTAGGCCCGTAATCACGGCGTGCTTCGCGCCTCGCGTGTCAGCGTGCCGACCCGCCCACACCCGAGAGACGAGCGACGCGGCGAACTGGCTGCCGGCGACGAGGCCGACAACAAAGGTCCCAAGGCCAAGTCCGTGGTGCACGTGAAGCGGAAGCACCGGCATCGCCAGGCCGATCACCAGGAACGCAATGAAGACCACTCCCATGATCGGCAGCAGTGCCATGACCGAGGTTTGTGCAGTTGTTTGTGTGCCCATGGCTCGACAAGTTACCGACTCAGCCGCTTGCTGATAAGATGGGTCAATTCGTATGGACCGGTGAGCAGAATTCACCAATGCGGCGCGAAAACCTGAGCGACCTCCTGGCCTTTCTCGCTGTCGGGCGAGACCGCAGCTTTACCAAGGCCGCCGCAAAGCTGGGCGTGTCGCGCTCAGCGTTGAGTCACACGCTTCGCGGGCTCGAGGCGAGATTGGGCATTCGCTTGCTGACTCGCACGACGCGCAGCGTCTCGCCGACTCAAGCCGGAGAGCGCTTGCTCCAGGCCGCGGGGCACCACATCGATGAGATCGAGGCGGAGCTTGAAGCCTTGAGCGAGCTTCGGGACAAGCCCGCGGGCAGGATTCGGATGACGGCGACCGAGTATGCGTCCAACTCGGTCCTGTTGCCGAAACTCGCGCCGGTCCTGGTGCAGTATCCCGACATCAGAGTCGAGATCATCGTCGACTACGGGCTGACCGACATCGTTGCCCAGCGTTACGACGCCGGCGTTCGATGGGGCGAGCAAGTGGCGAAGGACATGATCGCCGTGCGCATCGGCCCGGACATGCGGATGGCGGTCGTCGGGGCG
>JAFEDF010000202.1 GCA_018241785.1 Pseudomonadota bacterium
CTCTACACCGACCGTGGAGGCCGAGGGAGCGGGGTACCGTGACGCGCGAGTTCGGCTGCGGAACGCAGCCGGTGTTTGAGCCCGTCGCGGTACCCCGCTCCCTCGGCCTTCGCGATACCCCGCTCCCTCGGCCTTCGCGGTCGAACTCGCGCGCCGGAGCATCCCCACCGCTTCCGAGCGCGGCCGATCGCTGACACAGGGTCCGTTCCGGTTTCGCAGAGCTTCCCTAGCTCGCGCCGTGCCACCCCTTCGGGATCGACGCGAGCAGCCGCTGCGTGTAGGGCATCTTCGGATCGCGGTAGATGTCGTCGGAGTTGGCGATCTCGACGATCTCGCCTTCGTTCATCACCATCACCTGGTCGGCGATGTACTTCACCACGGCGAGGTCGTGCGAGATGAAGATGTACGACATGCCGAACTCGTCCTGCAGGTCCTGCAGCAGGTTCAGCACCTGCGCCTGCACGGAGACATCGAGCGCCGAAACCGACTCGTCACAGATCAGGATGTCGGGCTTCATCGTGAGGCAGCGCGCGATGGCGATCCGCTGCCGCTGGCCGCCCGAGAATTCGTGCGGGTACTTGTAGAACGACACCTCGGGGAGCCCGACCCTGGCGAGGAGCTCGAAGGCCATGTCGGTGCGCTCCTGCGAATGGGCTCCGATCGAGTGGATCTGCATCGGCTCGACCAGGATCTGCCCGACGGTGAAGCGCGGATTGAGCGACGCGTACGGGTTCTGGAAGATGATCTGGATGCGCCGCTTGTAGTGCATGAACTCGCTCGCGGGCATCGACAGGAGGTCGCGCCCCTCGAAGTAGGCCTCGCCCGAAGTTGCTTCGTGCAGGCGCATCAGCGTGAGGCCGACCGTCGTCTTCCCCGAGCCCGATTCGCCGACGAGCCCGAGCGTCTTGCCCTTGGGCAGCCGGAATGACACGTCCTTCACCGCCTTGAACTCGCGCTTGCCGAAGAGCCCCTCGCGCGAGTAGAAGCTCTTGCCGAGGTGCTTCACCTCGAGAACGATCGGATCGCCTGCGCGCACGCCGCGCACGCGCTCCTCCATGTGCTTCGGGCCGGCACCGTCCATGTAGTCGTCGATCACCGGAAGCCGCGCCGGACGCCGGTCGAGCTGGGGGCGGCAGCGCAGGAGCGCCTGCGTGTAGGTGTCCTTCGGCGCCTCGAAGATCGCTTTCGCCGGGCCCTGCTCGCGGATCTCGCCGTTTCTCATCACCACGACGTAGTCGGCGATCTCGCCGACCACGGCGAGATCGTGGGTGATGAACAGCACCGACATGCGCCGGCGCCGCTGCAATTCGGCGATGAGGTCGAGGATCTGCTTCTGGATGGTGACGTCGAGCGCCGTCGTCGGCTCGTCGGCGATCAGGAGCTTCGGCTCGCAGGCGACGGCCATCGCGATCATCACGCGCTGCTGCTGCCCGCCCGAGAGTTGCGACGGGTAGGCATCGATCCGGCGCTCGGGCTCGGGGATGCCGACCTCGTGCATCAGCTCGATCGCGCGCTTCCTCGCGGCGCGCCCGGAGAGGCCCATGTGCAGGCGAAGAACCTCCTCGAGCTGCCAGCCGACGCTGAACACCGGGTTCAACGAGGTCATCGGCTCCTGGAAGATCATCGAGATGGCGGCCCCGCGCAGCCGCCGCAGCTCGGGCCGCGGCAGCGTGGCGAGGTTCCTTCCCTCGTAGACGATCTCGCCCGCCGGGTCGACGATCGAATTCTCCGGCGGCAACAGGCCGAGCATGGCGAGCGAAGTCACCGACTTGCCCGAGCCCGACTCGCCGACCAGCGCGACCGTCTGGTTCTCGGGAATGTCGAAGCTGATCCCCTTCACCGCGTCGAACGTGTTCTGGCGGTCGAGCCGGAACGACACGCGAAGGTTTCTCACCTGCACCAGCGCGCTCATGCCCCTGCCCTCCCCTTGAGCCGGGGATCGAGCGCGTCGCGCAGCGAGTCGGTGAAGATCGAGAACGCCGTCACCAGGATCGCCATCGCCGTACCCGCCGCGACGAGCTGCCACCACTTGCCGAGGATCAGCTCGTTCTGCGCCTCGTTCAGCATCGAGCCCCACGACACCACGTCGACGGGAACGCCGAAGCCGAGGAACGAGAGGATGACTTCCGCCTTGATGAAGGCGACGACGAGGATCGAGAGTTGCACGAGGGCCACGTGCGAGACGTTGGGGAAGATGTGGATGAACATCCGCCGCGCATTGGAGGCGCCGATCGCGTCGGCGGCCTGCACGTACTCGCGCGCCTTGTGCTTCAGGTACTCGGCGCGGATCAGCCGGAATACGCCGGTCCACCCGGTGAGACCGAGGATCAGCACGATCGTAAAGACGCCCTTGTGCTGCAGCACCGCCGCGACGGCGAAGATGAGGAGGAGACCCGGCATCGAGCTGAACACGCTGTAGAACCAGTTGAGGAAGTCGTCGACCCAGCGACCGTAGTACCCCGCGATCGCACCCAGCAGCGTGCCGATCAGCGTCGCCACGGTCGCCGCGGCGATGCCGACGAAGATCGACGTCTCCGAGCCCTTGACGGTTTTCTTCAATACGTCGCGGCCCCACTTGTCGCCCCCGAAGGGCAGCGTCGCGAGCCGCGTCTCGTGCTTCTCCGCTTTCGCAACCTTCTGATCAGCCCGGATCTCGGACATGACCTGGGCCAGCGGATCGACGCTCTTCTCTTCGGCGGTCTCGGGCGGGAGTGCACCGGCGGGAAGCTTGCCTGCGCGGAGCCTGGCGATGACGTCGCCGATCGGATCGACGATCGTCGACTGGTAGGCGGGGGCCGCCGGGGCGCCCGATGACGTCGCAGGCGAGGTGCCACCCGCCGCGCCCGCGGTGGTGCCGCCGCCGATGGGCACCGTCAGTCCTCCCGGCACAGCGGGTACGCTCGGTGTCTCGTCCGGCGCGGCGACCACCTTCTCCGCACCGAGGAACGACGGCGGAGCGTAGTTGACGCCGACCTCCTTCTGCCAGTCGTTCGCGATCAGGCCGAGCGCTGAGAGGATCACCATCACGAGATAGAGCACGACGATGACGAGCGACACCATGCCGACCTTGTCGGACTTGAGGCGCCGCCACGCGAGCGTCCACAGCCCTGGCGACACCGTGTGCGGGACGACCCGCGCTGACCGCGGAACCGCGGCACCGAGCGTTGCCGAAGGCGTTGCCATCGCCGGCCTCACTTCAGCTGCACGCGCGGATCGACTGCCTTGTAGGTCAGGTCCGCGAGCAGGTTGGTGAAGATGGTGGCGAAGGCCACGTAGACGGTGATCGCCTTGATCACCGGGAAGTCGGAGCGCTCGACGGCGAGGATCACCTCGCGGCCGATGCCGGGAATCGAGAAGAAGCGCTCGATCAGGAACGAGCCGAGCAGGAGCCCGGGGAGCCCCGACATCAGGTAGGTGATGATCGGGATCGAGGCATTCCTCAGCACGTGGACCCAGATGACGCGATTCTCCGACACGCCTTTCGCACGCGCGGTGCGCACATAGTCCTGGTTGATCTCGTCGAGGACGAAGGTGCGGTAGAGGCGCAGGTCGGGCGCGATGCTGACCGCGAGCGCGATCAGGATCGGCAGCGACGCATAGACGACGAGGTTCTGCCAGAAGCTGTCGCCCCACCCCTGCACCGGGAACCAGCCGAGCTTGTAGGCGAACACGTACTGGAACACGATGATGTAGACGAGGATCGAGATCGACAGGCCGACCGTGCAGACGATCATCACCATGCGGTCGGTGAGCGACCCGCGGACGTAGGCGACGGCGAGCGCGAGCCCGATCGAGATCAGCGTGCCGAGGATCAGCAGCGGCACCAGCACGGTCAGCGACGGGCCGAGGCGCGTCAGCAGGATGTGCGACACCTTCTCGTTGGTGCTCCAGCTCGATCCGAAGTTGGCGGTGACGATCTGCTTCAGGAAGATGCCGAGCTGGACGTAGTACGGCTGGTCGATGCCGAGCTGGCGGCGGATGTTCTCGATCTGCTCATGGCTGCTGATCTTGCCGGCGAGCACGTAGGCCGGATCGCCGCCGACCCAGTTGAACAGGACGAACACCAGCAGCACGACGCCGAGCATCGTCGGGATCATCTGCCACAGGCGCCGGACGATGTAGCCACCCATCGCTGCCCTCCTTCGCTCCTACGCGCGCCGCATCGTCACTGGCGCGGCGCGAGGTCAAGATACATGAATTCGGCGTTCAGGATCGGGTGCTTCTTGTAGCCCAGGACCCACGGCTGGATCAGCTCGTTCCTGACCGGCGAGCTTTCGAGCACCCACGCCCCGTCGACCTCCATCTGGCGCGTCATGTCGAGGAACAGATGCTGCCGCTCGACCGAGTCGGTCGGCAGCGTGCGGCTCTTCTCGTACAGCGCGTCGTAGGCCTTCGACTGGTAGCAGCCGTTGTTGCTCTGGCCGGTGTTGGGGCCGTAGAGGAGCTGCAGGAAATCGTCGCCGTCGGGATAGTCGGCGATCCACGCAGCATCCCACATCATCAGCTGGCACGCCTTCGCCGCCTTCAGGTGATCGGCGAACTTGCCCTGGTCGAAGACCATGCGGATGCCGATCGCGTTCATCGACTTCTGCCACAGTTCGCTGCGCTCGCGGTCGATGGCCGACGTGCCGAGCGAGAGCCGCAGCGTCATCGGCTTGCCGTCGGGAAGCGTGCGAAAACCATCGGCGCCTTTCCGGTAGCCGAAGTAGTCGAGGAGCTCGTTGGCGAGCCCGGGATCGTACTGGTTGATGCTGCGGTAGCCCGGCTCGAAGCCGACGATGCCCTCCGGGATCGGCATCTGCGCCTGCACCGCCTGGCCCTTGTCGACGACGGCGAGTTCCTGCGGCAGGTTGTAGCCCATGATGATCGCGCGGCGCAGCGCGATCTTCTCCTTCGAGAAGCCGCCGACGAGCGGATCGCGGAAGTTGAAGAACGCGTAGCTGATGCTGGGATCGACGGTGCGGTCGAGCTTCACACCGCGTGCGGCGAGTTTCGGCAGCAGCCGGTTCGAGTCGTCGAGCGCCTGGCCCTTGAACGTCGCCGGCAGGCCGAGGTAGTCGAGCTCGCGGCCGTTGAAGGCAAGCCACCTCGACTGCGCCTCCTCGATGATCGAGATCTCGACCTTTCCGATCTGCGGGATCGTCTTGCCCTTCATCTGCTCGACGACCGTCTTGTCCGACGGGTCGTCACCGGCCTGGAAATTCCAGGTGACCTTGCGGAAATCGGGGTTGGCGACGAGCGTGATCTTCGCACCACGGCGCCATTCGCCGAGCATGTAGGGCCCGGTGCCGACCGGGTGTGCATTGGTGTCGCCGGCGTATTTCTCGATCACTTCGCGTGCGACCGCGCCGAACGGCGTGTGGGCGAGCGTGTACGGCAGCAGGTAGTCGGGCCGCTTCAGCCGGAAGCGCAGCGTGTAGCGGTCGACCGCGGCGATGCCCGGAATGCTTGCGTCGTAATCGAACTTGCCGCTCTTGCTCGCCGCGTCGGCGAGCCCGTCCAACCCCTCGAAGCGGTCCTGAACGAGAAACGCCCACGGCGAGCGGTTGGCTGGATCGGCGTGGCGCTCGAAGCTGTAGACGTAATCCTGCGCGGTGAGCTCGCGCGGCTTGCCGCCGAACGCCGGGTCGCGGGTGAAGAAGATCCCGTGCTTGAGGTGAATGGTCCAGGTACGCCCGCCGTCGGAGATCTCGGGCATGCCCTCGGCGGTGAGCGGCACGATCTTCACCGGGCGGGCAAGATAGTCGTACGTATAGAGGCGCTCGAAAATCGCCTCGATCACCGTGCTCGAATAGAGGTCCGAGATCTTCGCCGGATCGAAACCGGTCTCGGCGACCGGAAACGCGATGTGCAGGACCTTCGACGGATCGGCCGCCCCCGCAAGAGGCGCGACCGCCGCGATCGCCAGCGCGGCGACAACGGCACCCACCCGGAACCACGCCCGCGCAGCGCGCATCGACACCCCGGCATCCTTCCGCGTCCGAAAATGGGGCCGTACTGTACCACCTTCGACACGCCGCGCCGCACGGTCCGGCCGGGCCGCGTCGCGGCGCCTCTCAGTGATGCGGGAGGACGTCCATGTAGACGAACCAGGCGTTCAGGATCGGGTGGCGCTTGTAGCCCAGCACCCACGGCCTGATCACCACGTTGCTGATCGGCGAGACGTCGAGGCTCCAGGCTCCGTCGACCTCGGCCTGGCGAGTCATGTCGAGATAGAGGCGCTCGCGCTCGGGCGAATCGGGCGGCAGTTCGCGTGACTTCTCGTACATTGAGTCGAAGGACTTCGACTCGTAGCAGCCGTTGTTGCTCTGCCCGGTGTTCGGCCCGTAGAGGAGCTGCATGAAGTCGTCGCCGTCGGGGTAATCCGCCGACCACGCCTGGCCCCACATCATCAGCTGGCACGCGCGCGCGGCCTTGAGGTGGTCGGAGAACTTGCCCTGCTCGAAGACCATGCGCAGTCCGATCGCGTCCATCGAGCGCTTCCACAGCTCGTCGCTCTCGCGGTCGATCGCCGTCGTGCCCGTCGCCATCCGAAGCGTCAGCGGCTTGCCGTCGGGAAGCCTTCGGTAGCCATCGGGGCCTTTCCGGTAGCCGAAGTAGTCGAGGAGCTCGTTGGCGAGCTCGGGGTCGTACTGGTTGACGTTGCGCCATGCCGGATCGAACCCGACGACGCCTTCGGGAATCGGCATCTGCGCCTGCACGGCCTGTCCCTTGCGCAGCACGCGGATGTCGTCGCCGATGTCGTAGCCCATGATGATCGCTCGCCGGAGCGCGATCTTCTCCTTCGAGAACCCACCGAGGAGCGGATCGCGAAAGTCGAGTGCCACGTAGGTGATCGACGGCAGCACCATCCGGTAGAGCGTCACTCCCTGCGACGCCCACTTCGGCAGCAGGTGGTTGCCGGCGTCGAGCGCCTGCGCGCGAAACGTCGCCGGCACCGCAAGGAGATCGAGCTCGCCGCGCTCGAACGCGAGCCACGCCGACTGGCTCTCCTCCACGATCGAGATCTCGACTTTGCCAATCTGTGGGATCGTCTTGCCTTTCATCGCCGCGATGACCGCGGCATCCCACGCCTCCCCGCTCGACCGGAAGTCCCAGACCTCGTGCCGATAATGGGGATTGGCGACCAGCACGATCTTCGCCGCCCGGCGCCACTGTGCGAGCATGTAAGGCCCGGTGCCGACCGGGTGCGCCTCGATGTCGTTGCCGTACTTCTCGACGACCTCGCGCGCGACCGCCCCGAACGACGTGTGGGCGAGCGTGTAGAGCAGGAGGTAATCCGGGCGCTTCAGTTCGAAGCGCAGCGTGTAGCGGTCGAGGGCCTCGATGCCGGGAATGCGGGCGTCGTAGTCGAACTTGCCGGTCTTCTTCGCCTTGTCGACTTCCCCGTCGAGTCCGACGAAGCGGTCCTGCACGAGAAACGCCCACGGCGAGTGGTTGGCGGGATCGGCGAAGCGTTCGAACGTGTACACGTAGTCCGCCGCGGTGAGCTCGCGCGGCTTGCCGCCGAACGCGGGATCGGGCGTGAAGTAGATCCCGTGCTTCAGGTGGATGACGTAGGTGCGCCCGTGGTCGGAGATCTCCGGCATCGATTCGGCCGTCATCGGCACGATCTTCGCCGGCCGCGCGAGGTAGTCGTAGGTGTAGAGGCGGTCGAAGATCGCCTCGTCGACGGTCGCCGAATAGGTGTCCGACACGCGCGCCGGATCGAACCCCGTCTCGGCGGCGGGAAATATGATGTGAAGCACCTTCGCCGGGTCGGCGGCGCGCGCGGACGGGGCGAGAACCGTCCCGATCGCGATGACGGCGACCACGAGCACGAATGGCATCAGTGCGCTGTCAGGCGAGCCAGTTTTCTACCCGCAGACCCTTGACCCGCCCGAAATCGCGAACGTTGTTCGTTACGATCGCGGCCTCGAGACTGCGCGCGTGTGCGGCAATCATGAGGTCGTTCGCACCGATCATGGTGCCCGCCCGACGGAGATCCGCACGGATGTCGGCGTAGTGCACGGCAGCGGCAGGCTGCCAGTCGAGAACGCGAAGGTGACCCAGCAATGCGTCGACCGCGGATCGATTCGCATTGCGCTTCGACGATATACGGACCCCATGGAGCAACTCGGCCAGAGTGACGACCGACATCACCTGCTGCTGCAAAGGCACACGCTGCAGATTCGCCGCGAGTCCGGGTGACGGCCCTCGCAGAACGAACGCGCAGGTATCGGTGTCCAGCATGTACAGCTCGCTCACCCCGACCGCACCTGCACGGGGAGGTCGTCGACGCCGGACATGAAATCGGGGCTCGAGCGCACCCCCGCGTGCAGAAATGCCGACCAGTCGCGAGGGCGCTGCGACAGCACAATTTCGTTACCCTCGCGCCTGATGTAGACCTCCTTCACGCCCTCCGGAAAACGGAATTCGAGCGGTATCGTCACAACCTGAGCGCGGTTGTTCTTACCCACGCGCGCGGTGCGCAGCCCGGAACCCGTTCGTACGTTTGCCATGTATCGCAGTATATGGCAGAGATGAAGCGCGGTCAATGCAATGAAGTCACCCGGTGGAGCCGGGGAGCGGTCCGATCGGATGGTTACGGTACGATCGCCGCACCCGCTCCATGCATCGAGTGACGACAACCCGGCGTGAGCAAGCCTGAGTTCTGGGACGACGCGATCCGCCACCTCGCGAAGCGCGACGGCGTACTCGCGCGCCTGATCGCCGCCTACCCCGGGATGCACCTCACGCGGCGCGGCGACCCTTTCACGACGCTCGCGCGCTCGATCGTCGGGCAGCAGATCTCGGTCAAGGCGGCGCAGGCAGTGTGGGAGCGCCTCGTCGTCGCATGCGCCGAACGCGGTGTCGCACGCGTCGACTCGCTCCACCTCGATCCGCTGCGCGTGCAGCGCAAGCGCCTCGACTCGCTGCGCCGTGCCGGACTCTCGGCAAGCAAGGCGAACTACATCCGCGACCTCGCCCGCCACTTCGCGAGCGCACGCCTCGACCCCGCCACCTGGCCGGCGCTCGACGACGAGGCACTGATCGAGGCGCTGGTCGAGGTGAAGGGGATCGGGCGCTGGACCGCGGAGATGTTCATGATGTTCCACGAGCTGCGGCCGAACATCCTGCCCGTTGACGATCTCGGGCTGCAGAAGGCCGCCGCGATCCACTACTTCGGCGGCGAGCGCCCGTCGAAGGACGCGCTCCGCGCACTCGGCGAGCGCTGGCAGCCTTATCGCAGCGTCGCGACGTGGTACCTGTGGCGCGCCCTCGATCCGGAGCCCGTCGAGTACTGATCGTCGTCGCGCGGGCCCTCGCGGACGCTGGCGAACGCTGGCCCGAAGCGCGGAGCCGTCCCGCCGCGCTTCGGCGGCGCACCCGCGTCGTCGAGCGGGTCCCGGCGCGGCTTCGCAAGGTGTGCGTCGGTGGCCACCGAAGGGCGGTACCGGGCTCGCCGCGCCACCCGCTTGCGACGACTGCGCCTCAGGCGCCCGGCGGAACGCTCCGCGCTCCGAGCCCGGGCCGGCGGGGGCGGGCATTGCGCGCGAGTGCGCGCGACGGCCGTCGGGGGTGGCGCAACGAGCGAGTTCCGATAGGAACATCAGGCTGCTGAATTCGTCGAGCGATGTTGCGCCGGGACCCTCAGGCCGGCGCTTGCGCGCTCCGAGCGCCGCAATGCCCGCCCCCACCGGCCGGGGCGACGCACCGTGGGGCACGCGGCGCGGGCGGCAGCCGCGGAGCACGCGGCGCGGGCGGCAGCCGCGGAGCACGCGGCGCGAGCACCGCGCCGCGCCGCGCGATCAGCGCAGCACGCCGTCGACGAGGTGCAGCGTGCGGTCCGTCCGCGCGGCGAGATCGACGTCGTGGGTCACGATCACGAGTGCGGTCCCGTTCGCGCGGTTCAGCTCCAGCATCAGCTCGAACACCGCTTCGGCGTTGCCGCGGTCGAGGTTTCCCGTAGGCTCGTCCGCGAGCACACAGTGAGGCTCGGTGACGAGCGCGCGGGCGAGCGCGACGCGCTGCCGCTCGCCTCCCGAGAGCTCGCCCGGCAGGTGGCGCGCACGCTGCGCGAGGCCGACGCGCTCGAGCATCGTCCGCGCCCGCCCGCTGGCCTCGGCCCGCGCGAGCCTGCGTATGACGAGCGGCATCGCGACGTTCTCGAGTGCGGTGAACTCAGGCAGCAGGTGATGGAACTGATAGATGAAGCCGAGCGCGCGGTTGCGCAAGCGGCCGCGGGCCGCCTCGGAGAGCGACGCGAAATCGACCCCTTCGATCTCGACCCGGCCGGCGCTCGGCGCGTCGAGCCCGCCGAGCAGATGCAAGAGCGTGCTCTTTCCCGAGCCTGATGCCCCGACGATCGCGACGCGCTCGCCGCGCGCGACGGCGAGATCGACGCCGTTCAGCACCTCGACGTGCAACCCGCCGCCACCGTAGGCTTTGCGCAATCCGTGACAGGCGGCCACGGGTGACGCCGCGGGCGCGTTGGTGCTTGACGGAGCCGACGCGGCCGCGGTACCCGCAGCCGTCGCAGTTCCTGGCGCGCCAGCGGAATCGTCACTCATAGCGAAGCGCTTCGGCGGGGTTCACGCGGGCCGCGCGGAAGCTCGGGTAGAGCGTCGCGACCAGCGCGAGAGCGAGCGCGATCACCGCGATCGTGACGACGTCGCCGCGCTCGAGATGAGACGGCAGATCGCTGATGTAGTAGACGCTCTTGTCGAGAAACTGGATGTGAAAGGTGCGCTCGATCCACGGCACGACAGTCTCGATGTTGAGCGCGAGCGCGACCCCGCTGACGACACCGATTGCCGTCCCGATGAGGCCGATCAGCGCCCCCTGGATCACGAAGATCGCCATCACCGACGACGGTGCCGCGCCGAGCGTGCGCAGGATCGCGATGTCGGGACGCTTGTCGGTGACGACCATCACCTGTGCAGAGACGATGTTGAATGCGGCGACCGCGACGATCAGTGTCAGGATGATGAACATCACGCGCTTCTCGATTGCGACCGCACGGAAGAAGTTGGCGTGGTTCTGCGTCCAGTCGCGCACCTCGACGTCGCCGGGAAGGGTCGCCTGCAGCGCGCGCGACACCTCGGGTGCGAGGAACATGTCGTCGAGCTTCAGCCGCACCCCCGTCGCCCCCGGCTGCCGGTAGAGCTTCTCGGCGTCGTCGATGTTGATCAGTGCGAGCCCGCTGTCGAACTCGTACATGCCGATCTCGAAGATGCCGCTCACCTTGAACGTCTTGAGGCGCGGCAGCGTTCCCGCCGGGGTGACGGTTCCCTGCGGCGTGATCGCGACGACGCTGTCGCCGACCTCGACGCCGAGCGCGCGCGCGAGCTCGGCGCCGAGCACGATGTTGAAGCTCCCCGGAGTGAGCGACGCGAGCGAGCCGCGGCGCATGTGCGAGGCGATGTCCTCGACCTTGTCCTCCTGGGCGGGATCGACTCCGCGCAGAAGCGCTCCGCGGTTCACGTCGCCCTCGGAGAGCATCGCCTCGCCGGTCACGTAGGGCGCGGTCCCGACGACGTGGGGATTGCGCCGCGCCATGGCGGCGATTGCGGGAGCGTCGGCGAGATCGGGAAATCCGCGAATCTCGACGTGCGCCGCGACCGACAGGATGCGGTCGCGAAGCTCCTGCTGGAAGCCGTTCATCACCGACAGCACGACGATCAGCGCGGCGACTCCGAGCGCGATGCCCGCCATCGAGATCAGTGCGATGAACGAGATGAACGTGTTGCGTCCCGAGCCCTTGCGGGCGCGCGTGTAGCGGAGGCCGACAGCCAGTTCGTAGGGACGCACGTAGCGGGATCGAAAGACCTGCGACTCGTGGTCGCGCAGGCGTGGGCGGACCAAACGGTGCGGGTCGCCGCGCGGATCGCGAGCGGCGCGATTATCGCACGCGTGCGCATTCCCGCCGGACGGCGGGGTGCACGGAGTCAACGGGCCGCTGCGGTGGCCAGATTGTGATGAACACTTTGAGAATCAAGGGCTTCTCGTCGAACTCCCTTACAGCATCGACATGGAGCGGCGTCGGTGCGATGGATAGATCGTTGATCGGAAACGGGTCGCAAACGCTGGCACCTCGCTTGCATCAACGAGTCGACCACATTCTTTCCTTCGGCCCGCATACATGTCGACTACGAACTGGCACTGGCTTCCCCGCGCGCGCTCCCGCGTCACCTCGGCGATCGCCGCTTCCCTGGTTGCCGCGCCCCTCGTCGGCGCACTCACACTCGCCGCGATCGCCCCCGCATCGGCGAGCACGATTGCGTTCAGCTTCGACACGATGGCTTACCGGTCGAACTCGTCGCCCGGACCCAATTCGGCTGTAGCGGCCTACCTCAACAGCGTGTGGAGCGCGGCCGGAATGGCGGGAACGGTGTCGGTCACCGGAGCGGGCGAGCTCTCGAACAACCAGTACACCGGCGACGGCCACGTCGTCGGGCCATGCACGAGCTTCTATCCGAGCGGAGCGTGCAAGACGATCACCCCGGCGACGCTCGGGAGCACGAACGGTGGCACCCAGGGCAGCGCGACCACGCACGCGCTCAGCACGACGAATCCCGACAACTACATCGTCAACTCGGGCAGCGACCGCATCGTCATCACGTTCCCGACCGAGATCACCAGCGTTTCGTTCGACTTCGAGATCTTCCCCGACGGGACCTGCCCGTCGGCATCGAACTGCGGGCGTAACCAGGGCAACCTCCCCGATTTCGAGTTTCTCGCGGGGTCCTCGCTCGGCACGCTCGCCCCGGTGTTCCCCACCGTTTTCGGCACCTTTCCCGGCGTTGCAGGAACCTACGCCCACTCTCCTTCGAGCGGCGCCGGCGCCACCGAGCCTGCGCCACAGTACCTCGGCACGTCGGGCACGATCTCGCTCGGCAGCGGCGTGACGGTGCTCGCATTCGTCGATTGGCCCCAGCGGATCGGCATCGACAACCTGACGATCGATCCGTGCCGGCCTGGCGAGGTCTGCAGCAGCGTCCCCGAGCCACCGACGCTGCCGATCATCGCGCTCGGGCTCGGCGCACTCGCGCTCGTGGCCCGGCGGCGGCGAGGAACGGCCACCGCACACTGAGCGGTCGAGTCCGCAGTGACTGAAGCCCCGCACCCGCGGGGCTTCGTCGTTTCGGTTTGCCCACCTCGCGCTGGTGCGGCTGGCCCCGGTATCGCGGCGCGGCCGCAAACGGTGCCTCGCGGCGGATCGCGCCGCTTCGCTTCTGCGAAAATGCCGATTCGCGATCGGCCCCCGGCGATCGCGCAGCCGTCCAACCCGATTCGGCACAACACCGATGGCGCTTCTTCCGAACCGAATCCTGCGCACCGCGCAAGCCGTCGCCGCGATCGCCGTTCTCGTCCCTTCGTGGTCATTCGCCGCCACGGCTCCGTGCGCGGTGCTGGCGCGCGGGGACGGGCAATCGCGGCCGTCGATCGGCCTCGTGCTCTCTGGGGGTGGCGCTCGCGGCTACGCGCACCTCGGCGTGCTGCGCGTGCTCGAGGAACATCGCATCCCGGTCGACTGCATCGCCGCGACCAGCATGGGCGCCGTCATCGGCGGGCTCTACGCGAGCGGCGACGGAGTCGATGCGCTGATCGCGAAGCTCTCGACGATCGACCTGTCGAACATCGCCTACGACCGAAGCGACCGTGCCCGCCTCACCCAGTCGCTTCGCGACGACGAGTACGACTATCCGGTCGGCATCACGGCGGGATTCGGCGAAGGCAAGCTGCGCCTTCCGCAAGGGATCGTCCAGGGCAACCGCTTCCTCGCGCTCCTGCACGGCCTGACTGCGCAGATCCCGGGAAGCATCTCGTTCGACCGGCTGCCGGTCCCGTTTCGCGCGATCGCAACCGACCTCGGCACCGGCGACGAAGTAGTCCTTGCGCGAGGGTCGCTGCCCCGCGCGATCCGCGCGAGCATGGCAGCACCCGGGCTGTTTGCGCCGATCGAGATCGACGGCCACACGCTGGTCGACGGCGCGCTGGTCGCGAACCTGCCGGTGCAAGCGGTTCGCGATCTCGGCGCCGACGTGGTGATCGCGGTCGACATCGGCAGTCCGCTGCGCCGGGCTGCCGACATCAGTTCACCTCTCGACGTGAGCCAGCAGATGCTCGGCATCCTGATCGGGAAAAACGAGATTGAGCAGCGCAAGCTGCTCCGGCCCGACGACGTGCTGATCACGCCGAAGCTCGGCGACATCACCTTCTCGGACTTCTCGCAGGCCGCGCGCGCGATCGCCGCCGGCGAGGCGGCGGCGCGCGCCGCGCTGCCCGCGCTCGAGCGGTATGCGCTGACGCCCGCCGCCTATCGCGCGTTTCGCACCGCGCAGCTCGCGCGCGTGTCGAACGAGCCGCGCCGGATCGATCGGATCGAGATCGCCACCGGCGGCCGCCTGCCGGCGGCGTACGTCCGCAGCCGGCTCGGCGTGAAGGAAGGCGACATCTACGATCCGGCGAAGCTCGACGCCGCGATCCAGGCGATCGCGACCTCCGGGTACTTCGGCGACGTGTCGTACAACCTCGCCGACGTCGACGGCAAGGAAACGCTGAAGGTGCACGCCGCCCTCGCCGCGTGGGGCCCGCAGATCCTTCTCTTCGGACTCAGCCTCGACAGCGACTTCCGCGGCGAAGGCAACTACCGGTTCTCGATCGGCCATCGTGATCCCTGGATCAATGCGTCCGGCCTCGAGTGGCGCAACGACCTCGTCGTCGGCAGCGACATCACCGATCTGCGCACCGAGCTGAGGCAGCCGCTAGGCGCCCAGGACGGCGTCTACCTGGCACCCTACGCGGGATTCAAGCAGCAGAACCACAACATCTTCATCAGCGATCTGTTCGAGAATCAGCCGCCGAACCCGGATCCTTTCGCCACCTACCGGCTGACCACGACGCAGGCGGGCGTCGATCTCGGCGTGCCGCTCGCACGCCTCGGCGAGTTGCGCATCGGCGCGACCTGGGCGAGCTTCGTCGATCGCCCGAAGACCTACATCCCCGCCGATTTCCTCGCCGGGGGCGTAGGCACCGCCAATTTCCTGCCGACTTCACGCACGCGCCTGTTCGGCCCGCGTGCGCGGCTCGTCATCGACCAGCTCGATGACGTGCTGTATCCGCGCCACGGCTACTACCTGCGCTTCGAGAACGAAACGTCGGTCCTGGGCGGCGGCAATCGCTACTCGCAGTCGTTCGCCAAGGGACTGTGGGCAGCGACTTCGGGGCGCCACAGCGTCAACGTCGCGCTCGAGGCCGGCGGTGATTTCGGCGTCGGCAACCAGGCGCAACCACCCGGCTTCTACCTCGGTGGCTTCCAGCACCTGTCGGCCTACGCGCCCGACGAGTTCGCCGGAAGCTACCTGCTCTACGGCCGCGTCACCTACCTGACGCCGCTCAAGCTGTTCGACGCTCCTCCGCTGCATGCGCTGTTCGCCGGGCTCTCGGCCGAGGCCGGCAACGTCTGGCTCCGCGAAAACCAGTTCGGTCACGGCCCCTGGAAGCAGAGCTACAGCGCGTTTGCCGGCCTCACCACCGGCATTGGCCCGATCTACCTCGGCATTGCGAGTGCGCCGCAAGGCGTCGTCAACGTCTATTTCCAGCTCGGACGCCAATATTGAGCCTCGTCCTGCGCTCAGCGGCGGGCAGGCGAAGACGGGTCGTCGTCGCTGCACCGGGACTCCTCGATCTCGACGACGACTCGCTCGCCCGCGACGCAACGCTCGCGCGCTTCGCAAGCCTCGCTTCGCCCGCGCAGGTCGAGCCCGGCGGCCTCGAAGTCGCGCTCGCGGGTATGCTCGGTGTCGGGCAGGGTACCGCGCCCTTCGCGGCAGTCGGCGCCCGCATCGGTGAACGGGCGCGGCGCGCTCCGCCCGGATTCGAAGCGCAAGAGCGGTGGATCGCCCACGCCGATCCGATCCACGTCGACGTCGGCCACGACGACGCCCTCGTGCACGGCCGAGTCGACACGCTCGACCGCGCCGAAGCCGATGCGCTCGTGGCGTCGCTCGACGGCCTGCTGCAAGCCGACGGTATCCGCATCGTCGCACCGCGCGCCGACTGCTGGTTCGCCGTATCGGAGGAAGCTGCGCTCGACGTCCCCGCGTCCGTCGACGCGGTCATCGGGCACAGCCTGCTCGCGCGCAGCGATCCGTCCGGTAGCGTCGGCGTGCGTGATCGGCGGCATGGCGAAATCGAAATGCTCCTGCACGATCATCCTGTCAACGCTGCA
>JAFEDF010000203.1 GCA_018241785.1 Pseudomonadota bacterium
GGTGATGGTCGTGGTGTCGCTCGTCTATGCGCTCGCTGCCTCCCCTGCGGAGCGCGCCGCCGATCGCGGGGAGGGCGCGCGGCTTCTGTCTGCGGGCATGCTGGCGCTCGTGGCGAGCGACGTCGTCCTCGCGCTGGTGGGGGGCGCCGGTGGCGCGATGACCGGGGCGGCCCTGTGGGGCCTGCACATGGCGCTGACGCAAGGGCTCCTGGCGGCGCTGGTGGCAGGCACCGCGCCGGCGAATCTTCGCGGCACCGCGTTTGGCGTCTTCAATCTGCTGTCCGGCATCGGGCTGCTTGCCGCGAGCGCGCTCGCGGGCGAGTTGTGGCAGGCCTTCGGCCCGTCGGCAACGTTTCTGACCGGCGCCGGTCTCACGGTGGCGGCTTGGGTCGCGTTCCGGGCGTCCGGACGCTACCTGCCGCGACTCGACGGCGGGGGCTGACGGCGCGGCGGGGGCTGACGGCGCGGCAGGCGCAGGCTTGCGGTCAGCGGCGCCATCTTCACGCAGCCGGCCTTCGTGTAACCGCTTGCCCGCCTGTTCCGAATAACCTTCCGGATTCGAGGCATAGGCTGAAACGAGGCGAAAGCGAGATGACGTCGACGGCAACCGGCATGGCGCAACCCGAGCGGGTACGGCCGGCACGCCCCCTCTATTACCGCCACCGGCTGGCCGTGCGGATCATGCACTGGATCAACGTGGTTGCGCTCTCGATGATGTTCATGAGCGGCCTCGGCATTTTCACCGCGCATCCGGCGCTCTACTGGGGAAACTCGTCGTACAACGGCAATGCGCCGTGGCTCGAGATCGGCGCGCGCCAGGATGCGGACGGCGCACTTTCCGGCTTCGCGCGTGTGTTCGGCCACGAGTTCGACACCACGGGCGTCCTCGGCGTGTCGTCGGACGACGGCCAGGCTTATGCACAGGCGTTCCCTTCGTGGCTCACCGTACCGAGCCACCAATGGCTCGCGATGGCTCGCTCGTGGCATTTCTTCTTCGCCTGGGTGTTCCTGCTGAACGGTCTCTGCTTCGTCGTCTACACGATCGCGAGCCGCCATCTCGCGCGCGATCTCGCGCCGACGCGCGCCGACCTCGCCGGCATCGGGCGCTCGATCGCCGATCACCTGCGGCTCAGGCACCCGGTCGGCGAGGCGGCGAAGCGCTACAACGTGCTGCAGAAGATCGCCTACCTGGTCGTGATCTTCGTGTTGTTGCCGCTGATCGTCCTGATGGGCTTCGGGCTCTCGCCGCGGCTCGACACGCTGTTCGGCGGCTGGGTGGGACTGTTCGGAGGCCGCCAGTCGGTGCGCTCGATCCATTTCATCGTCGCCTGGCTGCTAGTCGCGTTCGTGCTGATCCACCTGTGCGAGCTCGTCGTCACCGGACCGTGGAACAACCTGCGCTCGA
>JAFEDF010000204.1 GCA_018241785.1 Pseudomonadota bacterium
AGATCTTCACCGCATCGCTCGAAAGAGGATGGCGGCCGTACGCTGGTGCCGGTATCGACGTCCACGCGTCGACCGGGAGCGTCGGCCACGCGGGAAGCGAATTCTGGGGCTCGTCGCAGACCGCGCTGGCACTCGCGATCTGGGCTTCGACCGGGCGCGTTCTCCATCATTCCGATCGCTACAACGTTCCGCTGCACCTGATCGCTTCGGGAGGCGAGATCGATCCGCGCTGGCTCACGGCGCCGCCGGTCCACGTCCACTACCACTGGATGTTCGACGCGGGCCGGCACGAGATCGCGCTCGAGCTCCTCGCGCGGCTCGGCGTCTCAGAGGACGCGCTTCAATGGCTCGGAGAGTGGCTCCCCTTCCCTGCGGCCTGACCCACCCTGAGCCTGACCCACCCCGCGAAGCGATGCCGTCAGCTTCCGTCGAGGCCGTGGATTTCCGGGAAGAAGAGATCCTTCCATGATCGCGGCACGTGCCGCAACGTGCCGATCCTCGCACGAAAGGCGGCAAAGGGCGCCACGCGCTGCGGCGTCAGCGTGAACCTGATTTGCGGATCGTCGAGCATGCGCACGAGATCGTCTTCGGTCATTCCCTTGCCCCCGGCCATCTCGCGGTAGATTGCCGCCGCACGACGGGGATCGCGCCGGATGATGGCGGTCGCGTCGGCCAGCGCCGCCAGGAATGCCGCGTAGAGCTTCGGGTTCCGTTCGCGGAAGGGCTCGGTGGTCCAGGCGAGCACGAAGGTCTGCGGCCCGCCCCAGACCTCGTACGAGTCGAGAATGGTCCGGATGCCGCGCCTCGCGAGCTCCTCGTACTGGAACGGCGGCGAGGCGAAATGCGCAGTGACATCGCCGCTGCCGGAGACGAGCGCCTGCAAGGCAACCGGGTGGGGCATGTTCACCGTGAGGTGGTCGAGGCGCGCGAAGCTGGCGTCACCCCAGCGCAGCGCCGCCGCGCGCTGCAGAGTCACGGCCTGCGACGAGATTTTCACTCCGGCGATCGCAATGCGGTCGGCCGCCGTGAAATCGCCGATGTCACGAACCGCGGAATTGCGCGTGTTGAGCAGCATCGGCATCGAGTCGAGCGCAGCGATGCCGTCCACGTGAAGCGTCTCGCGCGTGCGATCCCACAGCGTGAGAAACGATCCGAGCCCGCCGGCGGCGATGTCGAGATCGCCCGCGATCATCGCATCGTTCGCGAAGCTGCCATCGCCGAACGTGCGCCACGTGATCGTGACGTCGCCGGCACCGGCGGCGTGGGCGTGCTTCTCGATCAGCCGGTCGTGCTCCATCACCATGATCGGCAGGTAGCCGATACCGTACTGGCGTGCGATCCGCAGTTCGCGTGCCGCCGCCAGAGCGCAAGGCGCGGTGAACGCCGCGACCGAGGCGAGCGAAGCCAGTACGAGTGCGAGCGCGGAGAAGAGGGAACGCGGAAAGGCGGCGGGACGCATGGCGCGGTCACGATACGCGAGCGGCGCGCGATACGCGAGGGGCGCGCGATCCGCGAGTCCCGGCGCGCAATCGCGATGATAAGATTCGCTGAAACAGCGGCGGGCGCCCCGTGAGCGAGGGGGACGATGGTGGGAGCGCGCGGTATGGACGCGGGAACGGTCGGGCACCGGCTCGCGCAGGTGGCACGCGAGCGGGCCGGGCGGACGGCGCTGGTCGAGCACGACCGTCGACTCTCGTTCGGCGAACTCGACGCCGCCGCAAGCGCCATCGCCGCGTCGCTCGCGGGACTGGGTGCCGAGCGCGGCAGCCGCGTCGCGCTACTCTTCACGAGCCGTATCCCGGCGATCGAGTCGATCTTCGGCGCGGCGCGCGCGGGTTGCGTCTACGTTCCGCTCGACGCCGGCGACCCCGAGGAGCGCCTGCGCGTCATTCTGGGCGATTGCGAGCCGGCGGTGATCGTGACCGAGGCGTCGCACGCCGCGCGCGCGCACGCGATTGCCCCGCGCGGCTGTACGGTGATCGAGGCGGCGCGCGCAATCGGCGATGCCCCTGCGGCGACACCCCCCGCCGTCGATGCGGACGACACCCTGTATCTCTACTACACATCGGGGTCGACTGGCACGCCGAAGGGGGCGATGCAGACGCACCGCAACCTGCTCTTCTTCGCCGACGCCTATGCACGCGCGCTCGCAATCACCGCGCAGGACCGCCACTCGCTCGTCTATTCGCTGTCGTTCAACGCGGCGAACATGGACATCTACGGCGGACTCCTCGCCGGTGCGACGCTGGTGGTCCGCGACCTGCGGCGCGACGGGATCGAAGGCATGGCCGGCTGGCTCGATCGCGAGCGCATCACCATCCTGCACGCGGTACCGACGGTGTTCAGGACGTTATGCGCGCATGTGCCGCACGCGCGCACGTTTCCGCACCTCCGCGTCGTCGATCTCGGCGGCGAGGCGGTGTTCGCCGCCGACGTCGATCTCTTTCGCGCACATACGCTCGAATCGTGCGTGCTCGTCAACCAGCTCGCCTCGACCGAGGTGGGGCTGATCGCGCAGTACCGGATCGGGCACGGCGACCGCGTGCCGGCGAGTCCAATCGTGCCTGCGGGACGCAGTCCCGCCGGAGTCACCGTCGAGATCGTGCGCACCGACGGGTCGCCCGCGCCGCCGGGCGAGACCGGTGAGATCGTCGTCTCGAGCCGCCACGTCTGTGCGGGCTATTGGCGCCGGCCCGACCTCGACAGGGGCGTCTTCTCGCCTGCCCCGGGAACGCCGGGCGCGCGCCGCTACCGGTCGGGTGACCTCGGTTCGATCGACGCCGATGGAAATCTCGCCTTCATCGGTCGCAGCGGCAGCCGCGTCAAGGTTCGCGGCCATTCGGTCGACCTCGCGGAGATTGACGCCGCACTGCTGGCGTGCCCCGGCGTTGTGCGCGGCGTCGCGGTCGCCGACCCGCGTGAGGCATCCGATACGGCGCGAGTCGTCGCCTGCGTTTCGGTCGAAGCCGGATCACCGCGCGATCGGCACGTCCTGCGGCGCGCGCTCGCGCAACGGCTTCCCGCGTACATGCTGCCGGCGTCGATCGTCTTCGCCGACGAGTTCCCGGTGACCGCGAGCGGGAAGATCGATCGCCGGGCGCTCGCGGAGGCCCTTCCCGCCGCCGCTCCCGAGCGCATCGTGGAAGCACCCTGCGACGACCTGGAACGCGCGGTCGCCGGGACGTTCGAGAAGCTTTTGCACGTTGCGCGCGTCGGCCGCAGCGACGACTTCTACGCTCTCGGCGGCGATTCGCTGCTCGCGGCGGAGCTGCAGCTCGCGCTGCGCGAACGTTTCGGCGTGCACGTACAGACGATGCACGAGGACGTCACGGTGGCCGGCATCGCCGGCGCGCTGCGCGGAGCGCGCGAGCCCCAAAGAGCGGCGCAACCGTTGCCTGTCCTGGTGCCGCTGTGGCGCGAAGGGCGACAGGTGCCGCTCTTCCTCGTGCACGGGCGGCACGGGCAGGCATTCGTGAGCCCGCACTTCATGCGCCTGCTGGGCGACGACCAGCCGGTCTACGCGTTCCAGGCGCGCGGTCTCGATGGCTTCGCGCCTCCCCACGCAAGCGTCGAGGCAATGGCCGACGAGTACGTGGCGGCGCTTCGTGCCGTGCGACCGCACGGTCCGTACTTCATCGGCGCGCTTTGCGCAGGCGCCTATGTCGCCGCCGCGATGGCGCGCCGGCTCGACGATGCGGGCGAGGCGGTGCTTCCGCTCTTGCTGCTCGATCCCCCCGACGAGCTTAGTGTGAGCGGCTACGCAGAACTTGGCGAGGAGCGCTTCGCGGCGAAGATGGCGGCGCGCCGCGCGATGGGCAGCAATCCGGGCCTGGGCAACGGTCACGCCGGGGGGGCCGCCTGCGAGCGCTCGGTGTGGGAGGTTGCGCGCGCGTTCGACGCGGCGCTCGGCGCCCACCAGCCGCTGCCCTGGGCCGGGCCGGCATACATGCTGTCGAGCAGGCAGCGGATCGGCAGCACGCAGTCGGGCATGCTGCGCCGTGCGTTCGCGGGCAAGGTGAGGCGCTTCGACGTCGGGGGCACACACCGCGACGCCCTCGACCCGCGTAACCCCGTGTTCGCGAGTTACCTCGCGCGCTGCCTCGGACTCATCCGGGGGAGCGTTCCCGCGTGATCATCTCGCACGCCCTGCGCTGCATCTTCGTGCACGTGCAAAAGACTGCGGGGACATCGATCGAGGCAGTGCTGCGGCGGTACGATCCCGAGTGCGGATCGCACCTTCACCAGGGCCGCCGCCACGCGCACGTGCGCGAGCGACTCGGCATCGCCGGCGAACTGCCGCGCGCGGATGCATCATGCCGCGGCGCCCGAAAGGCCGCCCGGCGCGTCAGTTGACCGGCGTTCACGAATCCCGCTAAAATAGCGCCCTTTTCGCCCGGTCGCCCCGGAGTTCGAGCCGAGGGCGCGGGAGGCGGCGCAGGCCAGCCCACGCATGCGGGCCCCTGCGGCGCACCAGGTGGCCCGAGCCGGCGCCCCGGAGTGACCCGCGGGGCGGGTTTGCTTGGGCCACTTTTGTTCCACCGGGTGCGGAAGGCGATCGCCGGGAAGGTCCGGCGCGGGTGATGAGCCATGCGGCGAGCGGGCGCGGCGCCGCACACTCAGGACAATCAGAGCGGAACGATCGAGATGCCAACCATCAATCAACTCGTGCGGAAGGGACGCGCTCCGGCGGAGTCGAAGAGCAAGGTCCCCGCACTGCAGCAGAGCCCGCAGAAGCGCGGCGTCTGCACGCGCGTCTACACCACGACGCCGAAGAAGCCCAATTCCGCTCTGCGCAAGGTCGCCAAGGTGCGGCTCACCAACGGCTTCGAGGTGATCAGCTACATCGGCGGCGAGGGGCACAACCTGCAGGAGCACTCGGTCGTGCTGATCCGCGGCGGCCGCGTGAAGGACCTCCCCGGCGTCCGCTACCACATGGTGCGCGGCGCGCTCGACACGGCCGGCGTCAAGGACCGCAAGCAGGCGCGGTCGAAGTACGGCGCCAAGAAGCCCAAGTCCTGACGGAGCCCACGATGCCGAGACGCAGAGAAATTCCGAAGCGCGAGATCCTTCCGGATCCGAAGTTCGCGAACGTCGACGTCGCCAAGTTCATCAACGTGCTGATGACGAGCGGCAAGAAATCGGTCGCCGAACGGATCATCTACGGAGCGTTCGACCAGATTGCCAGGCGCGGCGGCAAGGACCCGCTCGAGGTCTTCAACCAGGCGCTCGCCAATTCGCGGCCGATGGTCGAGGTGAAGAGCCGCCGCGTCGGCGGCGCGAACTTCCAGGTGCCGGTCGAGGTGAGGCCGGTGCGCCGCATGGCGCTCGCGATGCGCTGGCTGCGCGAGGCCGCGCGCAAGCGCAGCGAGAAGTCGATGGGGCAGCGGCTCGCCGCCGAACTGCTCGACGCATCCGAGGGACGCGGCGGCGCGGTCAAGAAGCGCGAGGAAGTGCACCGGATGGCCGAGGCCAACCGCGCGTTCTCGCACTTCCGCTTCTAGGCAAGTCATGCCGCGCGTCACACCCATCGAGCGGTATCGCAACATCGGCATCAGCGCGCACATCGATGCCGGCAAGACGACGACCACCGAGCGGATCCTCTTCTACACGGGCGTCTCGCACAAGATGGGCGAGGTCCACGACGGCGCCGCCGTCATGGACTGGATGGAACAGGAGCGCGAGCGCGGCATCACGATCACCTCCGCCGCGACGACGTGCTTCTGGAAGGGGATGGACGGCAGCTATCCGCAGCACCGGATCAACATCATCGACACGCCGGGGCACGTCGACTTCACGATCGAGGTCGAGCGCTCGATGCGCGTGCTCGACGGCGCGTGCATGGTCTACGACTCGGTCGGCGGCGTGCAGCCGCAGTCGGAGACGGTGTGGCGGCAGGCGAACAAGTACAGGGTGCCGCGCCTCGCTTTCGTCAACAAGATGGACCGCGTCGGCGCGAACTTCTTCAAGGTCTATGACCAGATGAAGTCGCGCCTCAAGGCGAATCCGGTGCCGATCCAGGTGCCGATCGGCGCCGAGGACGCGTTCGAAGGCGTCGTCGACCTCGTGCGGATGAAGGCGATCTACTGGGACGACTCGACGCAGGGCATGCGCTACGAGATGCGCGAGATCCCCGCCGAGCTCGCCGGGCTCGCGCAGGAGTGGCGCGAGAAGATGATCGAGAGCGCCGCCGAGGCCAATGAAGAGGTCATGAACAAGTATCTCGAGACCGGCGCGCTCTCGGTCGACGAGATCAAGCAGAGCCTGCGGGCGCGCGCGATCGCCGGCGAGATCGTGCCGATGCTCTGCGGCTCGGCGTTCAAGAACAAGGGCGTGCAGGCGATGCTCGACGCGGTGATCGACTACATGCCGGCGCCGACCGACATCCCGCCTGTGAAGGGCGAGCTCGAGAACGGCAGCGAGGGCGAGCGCCGGGCCTCCGACGACGAGCCGTTCGCGGGCCTCGCGTTCAAGATCATGACCGACCCCTTCGTCGGCCAGCTCGTGTTCTTCCGCGTGTACTCGGGCGTCGTCAACTCGGGCGACGCCGTCTACAACCCGGTGAAGGGCCGCAAGGAGCGCCTCGGGCGCATCCTGCAGATGCACGCCAACGAGCGCCACGACATCAAGGAGGTGCGCGCGGGCGACATCGCGGCGGCGGTGGGCCTGAAGGAGGCGACCACCGGCGACACGCTGTGCGATCCGGCGAAGATCATCACGCTCGAGAAGATGGTGTTCCCCGAGCCGGTGATCCACGTTGCCGTCGAGCCGAAGACGAAGGCCGACCAGGAGAAGATGGGCGTTGCGCTGAACCGCCTCGCGCAGGAGGATCCGTCGTTCCGCGTGCGCACCGACGAGGAGTCGGGCCAGACGATCATCTCGGGGATGGGCGAATTGCACCTCGAGATCCTCGTCGACCGGATGAAGCGAGAGTTCGGCGTCGAGGCGAACGTCGGCGCACCGCAGGTCGCCTACCGCGAGGCGATCAAGAAGCCGGTCGAGGTCGAGGGCAAGTTCATCAAGCAGTCGGGCGGCCGCGGCCAGTACGGACACGTGTGGCTGAAGATGGAGCCCAACGAGCAGGGCAAGGGCTACGAGTTCGTCGATGCGATCAAGGGGGGCACCGTCCCGCGCGAATTCATCCCCGCGGTCGACAAGGGGCTGAAGGAGTCGCTCCCGAACGGCGTGCTCGCGGGTTTCCCGGTGGTCGACGTCAAGGTGACGCTCTTCGACGGCTCGTCGCACGACGTCGACTCGAACGAGAACGCGTTCAAGATGGCCGCGTCGATCGCGTTCAAGGACGGCATGAGGAAGGCGAGCCCGGCGCTGCTCGAGCCGATGATGGCGGTCGAGGTCGAGACCCCCGAGGAGTTCATGGGCAACGTCGTCGGCGACCTGTCGTCGCGCCGTGGAATGATCCAGGGCATGGACGACAACCCGACCGGCAAGGTGATCAAGGCCGAGGTGCCGCTCGCCGAGATGTTCGGCTATTCGACGACGCTGCGCTCGCTGTCGCAGGGGCGCGCGACGTACACGATGGAATTCAAGCATTACACCGAGGCGCCGAAGAACGTCGCCGAGGCGGTCATCAACAAGAAGGGTTAGCGCTGAGGAATCGCGATCATGGCCAAGGGCAAATTCGAGCGTACGAAGCCGCACGTGAACGTGGGGACGATTGGTCACGTGGATCACGGGAAGACGACGTTGACGGCGGCGATCACGTCGGTGCTGTCGAAGAAGTACGGTGGGGAGGCGAAGGCGTACGACCAGATTGACAATGCGCCGGAGGAGAAGGCGCGGGGGATCACGATCAACACGGCGCACGTGGAGTACGAGACGGCGAAGCGGCACTACGCGCACGTGGACTGTCCGGGGCACGCGGACTACGTGAAGAACATGATCACGGGTGCGGCGCAGATGGACGGGGCGATTCTGGTGGTTTCTGCGGCGGACGGGCCGATGCCGCAGACGCGGGAGCACATTCTGCTGGCGCGGCAGGTGGGGGTGCCGTACATCGTGGTGTATCTGAACAAGGCGGACATGGTGGACGACAAGGAGCTCTTGGAGCTGGTCGAGATGGAGGTGCGGGAGCTGCTGTCGAAGTACCAGTTTCCGGGGGACACGACGCCGATCGTGATTGGGTCGGCGAAGCTGGCGCTGGAGGGGGACAAGGGCGAGCTGGGTGAGGGGTCGATCATGAAGCTGGCGGAGGCTTTGGACAGTTACATTCCGGAGCCGAAGCGGCTGATCGACGGGGCGTTTCTGATGCCGGTGGAGGACGTGTTCAGCATCAGCGGGCGGGGGACGGTGGTGACCGGGCGGGTGGAGCGCGGGGTGGTGAAGGTGGGGGAGGAGCTGGAGATTGTGGGGTTGAAGGCGACGGCGAAGACGGTGTGCACCGGGGTGGAGATGTTCAGGAAGCTCTTGGATCAGGGGCAGGCGGGGGACAACATCGGGGTGCTGCTGCGCGGGACCAAGCGGGAGGAGGTGGAGCGGGGGCAGGTGCTGGCGAAGCCTTCGAGCATTACGCCGCACACCAAGTTCAGTTGCGAGGTGTACGTGCTCTCCAAGGAGGAGGGGGGTCGGCACACGCCGTTTTTTCCGGGGTACCGGCCGCAGTTTTACTTTCGCACGACGGACGTGACGGGCAGTTGCGAGTTGCCGGCGGGGACCGAGATGGTGATGCCCGGGGACAACATCGGGATGACGGTGACGCTGATTGCGCCGATCGCGATGGAGGAAGGGCTGCGCTTTGCGATCCGCGAGGGCGGCCGCACGGTCGGCGCCGGCGTCGTCTCCAAGGTGATCGAGTAG
>JAFEDF010000205.1 GCA_018241785.1 Pseudomonadota bacterium
AACTTGCCGAGCAGCAGCACGAGCACCGCTCCCCACACCCAGCCCGAGTGGTGGAGCAGCGAATTGACGACGCTGTAGCCGTTGCCCCAGACCTCGGGAAGCCACACCGAAATCGCCCCGACGAGGAGCCCTCCGATGCCCATCCGCGCGAAGAGCGGCAGCGGAGCCCGCGCGACCAGCCGGCGCGTTCGGCTGATCGCGCCGAGGTAGAGCGGCGATGCGATGCCCGCGATGATGCCGAGCACGACGAAGAGCACCATCTCGCGCCCGGCGATCACCGGAAACGGCGGCATCTCGTACGGCGCGCCGTACGAGGTCAGCGCGCGCATCGTCGCGTTCGAGACCACCGCCGAGACGAGCAGCGGGCCGAAGGTGTCCATCGCAATCGAGCCCAGCACGATCTCCGAGATGAACAGCGCTCCGGCGATCGGCGCGCTGTACGCCGCGGTGATGCCCGCGGCCGACCCGCAGGCGACGAGCAGGCGCAACTGCGGCGCGCTCTGCGAGGTCACGCGCCCGATCACCGACGCGACCATCGCGGCGAGCTGGACCATCGAGCCTTCGCGTCCGATCGAGCCGCCGCTCGCGATCGTGGCGAGCGAGGAAAGGCTCCGCGCCAGGCTCTCGCGCACGCCGATGCGTCCGTCGCCGATGACGATCGCCTCCATGTAATCGGAGCGCGCCTGCGCCCCCGCGAAGCGCCTGCCGGCCTGCAGGATCGCGCCGGCGACGAGGCCGCCCGCCGCCGGGAGGACGAGCCGCTGCCACCAGGCGAGCGAGCGGGCGGTCTCGACGAGGCTGCGGCTGTGCTCCGAGAGCACGAGCTGCACGCCGTGGATGCCTTCGCGGAAGGCGATCGTCGCGAGCGCGCCGGTGAAGCCGAGCACGGCCGCCCACGCCAGATTGACGTGCGTGCCCTCGAAGCCGAAGCGCTCGATGCCGACCAGCCACCAGCGCTGGACGGCACCGCGCCACCCGGCCCGGCGCGCGCTCACAGCTTCGGCAGCGTCACGCCCTGCTGGCCCTGGTACTTGCCGCCGCGGTCCTTGTACGAGGTCTCGCAGACCTCGTCGGACTCGAAGAAGATCATCTGCGCCACACCTTCGTTCGCGTAGATCTTCGCCGGCAGCGGAGTCGTGTTCGAGAACTCGAGCGTGACGTGGCCCTCCCACTCGGGCTCCAGGGGGGTTACGTTTACGATCACACCACAACGTGCATACGTCGATTTTCCGAGGCACGCCACGAGCACGTTGCGCGGAATGCGGAAGTACTCGATCGTGCGCGCGAGCGCGAAGGAGTTCGGCGGGATGATGCAGACGTCGCCGGTGAAATCGACGAACGATCCGGAGTCGAACGCCTTCGGGTCGACGATCGTCGAGTTGATGTTGGTGAAGATCTTGAATTCATTCGAGCAGCGCACGTCGTAGCCGTAGCTCGACGTGCCGTAGGAGACGATCCGGTGCCCGCCGGCTTCGCGCACCTGCCCGGCTTCGAACGGCTCGATCATCCGCTGCGTCGCGGCCATGCGGCGGATCCAGCGGTCGGATTTGATGGACATCGGTCGAGTGATCCTGCGTCAGGTCGATGCGTCGGGGACGACGCGCAGCCCCTCGGTCGTCGCGGCGAGCGCCAGCCGCCGGTCGAAGCAGACGAATTCGAGCGAGCGATCACCGCCCTCGGCCGCCACCGCGGCGCTCGCGAGCTGGATCGCGTCTCCGGTGCGAAGTGCGTGCCGCGCGACGAGCTTCTCGGCGGTCGAGCGCAGCGCAACGGTCGGCTCGGCGACGTTCCAGTGCTCGCTCAACTCGCGCAGCCGCGTCAGCGCCCCCGCGAGCTGGGTATCGGAAGCGACGCGCTCGCGGTGGCGGCGCACGCAGGCCGATACGCACTCGATCGTCGCCGTCCAGGCGACGACGATCTCCGGGTCCGAGCGCACCAGGCGCGCGACCGCCTCGGTCGCGGACTCGTGGACGAGCAGCGGGACGAGCGCCGAAGCGTCCCAGAAACGCATCAGTAGCGCGCCTCGTCGCGGTCGCGCAGCAGCGCTTCGAGAAGACTGTCCCCGGCCGGCCAGTCGATCGGCGGCGGCAGCGTCCGGCGCGGCGGCCGAGCGGCGCGGCGGATGATGCCGCGCCGCTCGAGGTCGGCAAGACGCTCGTCGTCGTCGCGCTCGGAAGGCTCGACGGGAACGATGCGCGCGATCGGCCGCTCGCGCTCGAGGATCAGCACGGTCTCGCCGCGCTTGACCCCGGCAAGGAGTTCCGAGAGCCGGTTCTTCGCCTGCGAGATCGTCGCCGTCTTCATGTGGCCATGTTAGCCATCACGACATGGACTGTCAAGCCAGAATGGCTCACGGCTCGCGCCTGCGCTGCCGCGGCTCGCGCCTGCGCTGCTGCGGCTCGCACGACGCGTCCGGCGACGCCTCCTCAGGTGTTCTGCACGACGATGTTCGGGAACTTCGACGAGAAGTCCTCGGCCTTCTGCGCGACCGACACCGCGACCTTGCGCGCGATCTCCTTGTAGACCCGCGCGACCGGACCGTCGGGATCCGACACCACGGTCGGGTGGCCGGAGTCGGCCTGCTCGCGGATCCTGATGTCGAGCGGCAGCGAGCCGAGGAACGGAACCTTGTAGTCGTCGCACATCCGCTGTGCGCCGCCCTCGCCGAAAATGTGCTCGGCGTGACCGCAGTTCGAGCAGATGTGGATCGACATGTTCTCGACGACGCCGACGATCGGCACGCCGACCTTCTCGAACATCTTGAGGCCCTTGCGCGCGTCGATCAGCGCGATGTCCTGCGGGGTGGTGACGATCACCGCGCCGGTCACCGGCACCTTCTGCGCGAGCGTCAACTGGATGTCGCCGGTGCCCGGCGGCATGTCGACGACGAGGTAGTCGACCTCGCGCCAGCGCGTGTCCTTGAGGAGCTGTTCGAGCGCCTGCGTCACCATCGGGCCTCGCCACACCATCGGCGTGTCGGTGTCGATCAGGAAGCCGATCGACATCGCCTGCACGCCCCATGCTTCGAGCGGCTCGAGACTCTTGCCGTCCTTCGATTCGGGGCGCCCGGCGATGCCGAGCATCATCGGCTGCGACGGCCCGTAGATGTCGGCGTCGAGGACGCCGACGCTGGCGCCCTCCGCCGCGAGGGCCAGCGCGAGGTTGACCGCGGTCGTCGACTTGCCCACGCCGCCCTTGCCGCTTGCCACCGCGACGATGTTCTTGACTCCGGGAATCAGCTTCACGCCGCGCTGCACCGCATGCGAGGTCATCTTCTGCGTGACGCTCACGCCGACGCGTCCGACGCCGGGAAGCGACGCAACGGCCTCGTGGACCAGCGTCTTCAGCGCGGCGTGCTGGCTTTTCGCCGGGTAGCCGATCTGCACGTCGACCTCGACGGCGTCGCCGTCGACCTTGACCGCGCGGATCGCCTTGCCCGCGGCGAAGCTCCTGCCGGTGTTGGGATCGATCAGATCGCGCAACCGCGCGTCGACGTCGGCCTGTGTCACTGCCATGGTGGGTGCTCTCCTCGAAATCACGGCCGGCGCGCTGATCGTGCTGCTGCCGCCTCCGCTCGATCTGTCATTCTAGCGGATCGCCCGTCCGCCGCCGCGGCGAAGCGCACGCCGTTTGCTAGAATCGAGCGCTTCCCGCCCGCCACGACGATCCCCCGATGCCCTCTCCGGTCCGCACGCTGTTCGTGACGACCGCGCTTCCCTATGCGAACGCGCCGTTTCACATCGGCCACATCATGGAATACGTGCAGGCCGACATCTGGGTGCGCTTCCAGCGCATGCGCGGCAATGCCGTGCATTTCGTCTGCGCCGACGACACCCACGGCGCACCGATCATGCTGCAGGCGGAAAAGGAGGGCATCAGTCCCGAGGAGCTGATCGCGCGCGTCGGCGCGTCTCACCGCGACGACTGGAAGCGCTACCTGATCAGCTTCGACACCGTCCACAGCACGCACTCGCCGGAGAACACCGAGCTCGCGCAGTCGATCTACCGCGCGCTCGCCGCACGCGGCCTCGTCACGACGCGATCGATCGAGCAGTTCTACGACCCCGTCAAGGGAATGTTCCTTCCCGACCGCTACATCAAGGGCACCTGTCCGAAGTGCGGAGCGAAGGATCAGTACGGTGACGCCTGCGAAGTCTGCGGGTCGACCTACGCGCCGACCGACCTCGTCGAGCCCTATTCGACGATCACCGGCGCGCGCCCCGAGCTTCGCGCGTCCGAGCACCTGTTCTTCAGGCTGTCGGCCCCCGAGGTGGTGTCGTTCCTGAAGACCTGGACCGCGGCGCCCGCGCCGGGAGAGACGCTGCAGCCCGAGGTCTACAACAAGGTGCAGGAGTGGCTCGGTGACGACGGCAGGAAGCTCGCCGACTGGGACATCTCGCGCGATGCGCCCTACTTCGGCATCGAGATCCCCGACCAGCCGCCGGGCAGCGCACGCAAGTACTTCTACGTCTGGCTCGATGCGCCGATCGGCTACCTCGCCGCGCTGAAGAAGCACTTCGACTCGGGGGCGGCGCGCGCGCAGGGCGAGCCGCGCAGCTTCGACGAGTTCGTCGCCGACCCGAAGGTCGAGCAGTTCCACTTCATCGGCAAGGACATCGTCTACTTCCACACGCTGTTCTGGCCGGCGATGCTGCACTTCGCCGGGCGCAAGACGCCGACCAACGTGTTCGTCCACGGCTTCATCACGGCGTCGGGCGAGAAGATGTCGAAGTCGCGCGGCACCGGCGTGTCGCCGCAGCGCTACCTCGATCTCGGTCTCGATCCCGAGTGGCTGCGCTACTACATCGCGGCAAAGCTCAACTCGCACGTCGAGGACATCGATTTCGGCCCGGACGACTTCGTCGCGCGCGTCAACAGCGACCTGATCGGCAAGTACGTCAACATCGCAAGCCGCGCCGCTCCGTTCATCACGCGCCACTTCGGCGGCGCGCTCGCGACTCCCGCCGAATCGGAGAACGACCGCGCGAACCGGCTGACGACGGCGCAGATGGATGCCGAGGCGGCGCGGGCCCATTACGAGGCGCGCGACTACGGCAAGGTGCTTCGCGACGCGATGAGAATCGCCGATCGGATCAACGAGGCATTCGATGCCGCCCAGCCGTGGCTGCTCGCGAAGGATCCCGCTGCGCGCGATCGCCTGCAGACCGTCTGCTCACAGGCGCTGCAGGGCTTCCAGTCGCTCTCGGTCATGCTGGCGCCGGTGCTGCCGCAGGTCGCCTCGCGCGTCGCGCGGCAACTCTTCGGGCTCGGGCGCGACTTCACGTGGAAGGACGCGTGGGCCGAGCCCGCGAAGATCGCGGGCTTCAAGCATCTGATGGCGCGCGTCGACCCGAAGCAGGTCGAAGCGCTCCTCGGCATCGAGGCCGATCCAGGCAACGGCGGCAGGTCGAGCGCTGCACGCGCGGCCGCCGGCGCCACCGCCGGCGCCAGCGCCAGCGCCGGTGCCGGTGCCGGTGCTGCGAAAGCCGCGCCACCGATCGCCATCGACGATTTCGCGAAGGTCGAGTTGCGCATCGCCAGGATCGTTGCGGCCGAGGCGGTCGACGGCTCCGACAAGCTCGTGAAACTCACGCTCGACATCGGCGAAGCCAATCCGCGCACGGTGTTCGCCGGCATCAAGGGCGCCTACGCTCCGGACGCGCTGGTCGGACGCCTGACGCCGATGGTCGCGAACCTCGCCCCGCGCAAGATGCGCTTCGGCGTCTCCGAAGGCATGGTGCTGGCGGCGTCGGGCGACGGGCCGGGCGTCTATCTGCTCGCACCCGATTCCGGCGCGATACCGGGCATGCGGGTGAAGTGAGACTCGGCCCGCCCTCGGACTGACGCCCGATGACGCCGCTCGCCGCAGTCGTCGGCGCGCTCGTGGCCTGGCTCGCCATCGGAGCGGCGGGCGTCGTGCGCCCGCGCGACGTGGCGGTCGTGCGCGTGTTGTTTCCGCTCGGCGCGGGAGTCGCGATCGTGCTGGCATGGGCCGCATTGGCGGCGCTCGGCAAGCCGGCCGAGATCGCAGTGCTTCCGCTCGGCCTTCCCGGCCTGCCGTTCCACCTGCGCCTCGACGCGCTGTCGGCGTTCTTCCTCGTCCTCCTCGGCAGCGCATCGGCGGCGATCTCGCTCTTCTCGTCGGGCTACTTCCGCAGCGAGCAGGGCGCCGCACCCGGCCGCATCGGCCTCGAATACCACGTGTTCCTCGCGGCGATGGGCTTCGTGCTGATCGCCAACGACGCGTACCTCTTCATGATCGCGTGGGAGACGATGGCGGTGGCGTCGTACTTCCTCGTGAC
>JAFEDF010000206.1 GCA_018241785.1 Pseudomonadota bacterium
CGGCATTCGTCCCCCCGTCGCCGATCTGGGTGATCCCGCCCGAGCCCCACTGCAGCGCCGCACCGCCCTTGTTGGCGTCCACGTCGTAGGTGCCGAGCAGCGTCGACGGCGCCGCGCCGGTGATGGTCATCTGCGCCGTCGCACCGCCGACGTAGCCGCCGTTGAGCGTGGTCAGCCCCCCGGTGTTGCTGTAGCTGCCATTTACCGTCAGAAGGTCGGCGTTGCTCATCGCCGCGTTGCCGACACTCACCCCGCCGTCGCCGAACGACCCCGTCGACGTGTTGGTGAGGTTGCCATTGACCGTCAGCGTGCTGCCCCCGGCACCACCGTACGCGTCGACCTTGATCCGACCGTTGCCTGACACCGTCACGTCGCTCCCGGTCGACATCGACGCACCATCCAGCAATTCGATAAGCCCCGAGCCCGTGAGCGTGGCTCCACCGGTCAGCGTCGCCGACGCAGAAGTACTGGAGATCTCCCAGCCGCCGCTACTGATCGTGACATTGCCGATCGTGATGGCGCTGGTCAATTGCGGCAAACCGCCGTTACTGATCGTGACGTCATACGTGTTGCCACCGGAATTGTTCGGCGACAGGCTGTTGCAGCCAGACCAGTTTGCCGCGGTGATCCAGCTTCCGTTGCTGTCGGTCCAGGTGCAGGTGAAATTCGTGGCGTGCACCGGTGCCGCCCCGAGACACGCCGACGCCAGCGCCGTTGCGATGAGCGACCGGCGGAACGCCGCGTGCTCGGGTAGTGGATCGATGCGTGAGCGCCCCCGGCCAACCTGCGCAGATCCATGCGAGTCGAGGGTCGTGGAGCTTCTGATGCGGCGTGGAGACATGGCTCACCTTCGAGGGTGCATACGTGGCACCGACGACGTTGCAGCGTCCGTTCCATGGCGAATACTCCGGTCAGCACTTTCCCAGCGGGAGTGATCGCGACCCGACAGGTGTCAGATACGTGACATGCGTCCGGGTGTAAGCTTGGCCGACGTGTGCGACGCGGCGAATCCGGGTGCCGCGATCGGCGTTTCGGGCAGCGATTCACTCCGGACAGGAATTCATAGCGGTGACCGAACGGTCGCCCCGGCTACGGCAGCGCCCATTGGGTCAGCCCCGCCAGATATGACTGTCAAATTTTCCGACGCCGCTGCCCCAGGCCCGACGGCACCACCACGCGCGTCCGGTGACGCGATTCCCGATTCGCTGCTCGTAGCCGAGCTCGAGCGAATCGCCGCCAGCGACGCGTTCAAGCGATCCCCGCTCCAGCTCAAGCTGCTTCGTCATCTGGTCCGCGAGGCGGAGCGCGGTGGCGGCAGACACCTGACGGAGACCGCGCTCGCGATCGACGTCCTGGGTGCCGACCCCCGCCGTTTCGACGCTGCCCGCGATACGAGCGTACGGGTCACGATGCGCCGCCTGCGCCAGCGCCTTGCGCGCTACTACGCCGACGAAGGCGCCTGGAGCACGATCGAAATCGAGCTGCCGGTAGGTCATTACCAGCCCCGGTTCCGGATGCGGCGCGAGCGCGCCGCGGCGAAGCCCCCGTCGATCGCGGTCCTGCCGCTGCGCAATTTCACCAGCGAGCCCGTACGTGAAGCGTGGTGCGACGGTGTTTCGGAGGAGATCACCGATGCGCTCATCCAGGTTCCCGGACTCCGTGTCGCGACGCGGACCTCGGCGTTCCGCTTCCGTCACGAGAACGACCTGCGCGCGATCGGCAAATCGCTGGGTGTTGCGACGCTGATCGACGGGAGCGTGCAGGGCGGCCAACATGGGCTGCGCGCTGTCGTGCAATGGATCCGGACATCCGACGGCAACCACGTCTGGTCGTCGACGCTCGACGCCGATCCCGGCGAGGCTGATCCCGCGTTTGCGCTTCGCGTCGCGCAGAGTGTCGTGGCGGGGCTGCAACGGCACCTCCTCGACCACGGCTCGCCGACGCAGCAGAGCGCGATCGCGCGGTCGGCGCGGCGATCGACGAGCGACATCGCGGACGAGCGCTACCACAGCGCCCGCTACCTGATGCGCGCGCAGACTGCGGATGGGTACGCGCGCGCGATCGAGCCGCTGCGCGCAGCGATCGCCGCCGACCCCGAATTTGCGCTCGCGCGCTCGGCGCTCGCGCATGCTCTCGTCAACCTCGTGGGGTTGACCCTTGCGCCCCCGGCGACGCTCCTCGCCGACGCGCGGTCGGAGCTTGCACGCGCGCTCGAAATCGACCCGCGACTCGGCGAAGCGCATGCGCTCGATGGCTTCATCGCGCACGCGTTCGACCACGACTGGCCGCGCGCCGAGCACGCGTTCCTGCGCGGAATCCGCTTCGCCCCGAGCCTGTGCTACGCCCACAGCGCCTACGCGTGGGCACTGATGATGAACGGACGATTCGAAGACGCCGACTCCGAGTACCGGTACGCACGCAGCCTCGAACCGCTCGACCTCAAGATGCGCGCGCATCATGCGCTCGTCGCGCTCTATGCCGGCGACGACGACCGCGCACTCGCCGAGCTGTCGTCGCTTGCGGCAATCGAACCGGGAAACGTGATCGTCGCTGCGCTGCTGGCAACCACGCATCTCTGGCGCGGCAGCCTCGACGACGCTCGTGCGGCCTTCGAGAAGCTCGCGCGCGACCATCCTGCCATCACGATCGGCGAGGTCGGCCTTGCGCAGATCGACGCGCTCGAAGGGCGTACGAAGGAAGCGAGAAGGCGCCTGTCGGCGCTCAAGGGCGACGAACGACGCTACCTGCCGCCCTACCAGGCAGCGATGATCCATGCGAGGCTCGACGAGCACGCCGACGCGATCGACTGGCTCGAGCGCTCGTCGCATGCGCTCGACATGAACTTCGTCTGTGCACCGGTCGATCGGACGTTTACCGGGCTCCACGACGACCCGAATTTCGTCGCGATGCTCGAGCGAAACGGACTGCGCGCCGTATGGAAAGCCCGCGGGCGGCGACCGCGGGATCCGGGCGCACAGGGAATTCACACGAACTGAGCGCGTCTTGCCGCGTGCCGCCGGCGGGCGCGCGCCGCGAAGCTTCCCTAGAGTCGCTGTTCCGCCAGCGCGCGCTCGATTCGCCGCGCGAACACCGTCATCTCCTTCTCGGCCTGGCGATCGCCCTTGCCCCGCGCGACCTCGATGCCCTTCCGATAGGCGTCGAGTGCCGCGCTTCGCTCGCCCGCCTGGTCGAGCGCCTTGGCATAGAGCTTCCACGCCGCGGTGAAGCCCGGGTCGAGCGCGATCGAGCGCTCGAACGCTTCGATCGCCGCACGCCAGTTCGCAACCTTCACGTGCTCGTTGCCGATCGAGTAGCGCAGCAGCGCGCTGTCCCTGCCCGCAGCGAGCATCCGCTCGAATGCCGCGAGTGCCGCTCCTGGCGCAGGCTGTCGATCCTTCGCCGGATCGCCGTCGGTATCCACTGCGAAGACCCTACTTCGTGATGAGCTCGCCGGTCTCGCAGCTCACTCGGCGAAATGGATAGATGACCGTCGTCGGCTTGCCGTCGATGGGGCCTTCGACGGTTTCGTACAGCCAGCCCGCGACGCCCTTCCGATAGACGAGGTGAGCGGGGAAGGTCGCCTCGGTGTGATCGAAGGTGAACACCGTGTCCTTCTGGTCGGTCGCCGTCGACGCGAGCTTGAATGCGTAGACCTTGCGGTCACCCGAGAACTGCGAGAAGACGACACCGTCCCTGGCCTCGAGCCGCAGGTACTGGTAATCCTGCATCGTGCCGTTGAGCGAGAGCTGGCTGACGCCGATCATCACGTTGCCGCGTGCGGGCATCCAGAACTCGCGAAACTCGCGCTCGTTCACTTCACCCTTCCAGCACCCTTCGAGCCAGGTGAACAGCGCCAGCGCCGGGGAGACGGCGGCTTGCGCCGGCTCAGGCTGCGCCGCCTGCGACTCGGTCTGGCCCGGCGCGGCGTGCGCATTCTCCGGAGTGTCGGCAGCGACCGTCGGGCGTACGCAGACCGCGAGCGCAATCGAGAGTGCAAGCGCGACCATTGGGTGACCGCGGAGTACGCCGCGCGGGAATCGACTGTTCATGGTGATCGGTTGCCCTCGCATCACGCCGCCTCCAGCAGGAATTCCACCTTCACTGCATCGTAGCGGAACACGACGCCGCCACTTTCGGCGTGCTCGATCACCCCTGCGCCAAGCAACGCCTTGATGTCGCCATGGACGGCCTTGACGTCGCGCCCGACCCGGCGTGCCACTTCCCGGATCGACAATGCGCCGACTCCGCACATCGCCTTCAGGATCTCCCACCGGCGCACGGTCAGGACGCGCCAAAGCAACTCGGGTGACGCAAAGCTGATGCGTGCCGATCGTTGCGCTCGCCCCGACTTCCAGGCGTGCGCAAAGTCGACCAGCGCTTCGGATGGCGCGCGAACTTCAAGAATCACGGTTTTCACGATTCCACCTCTGGATGTCGGCTTCGAAGTCCTCGATCAGCTTCTCGACTGTCGAGAAGCGATATTTGTGCTCCACCCTTCCCTCATGACGGTGGTCACCCTTGCCGGATTCGTTGTCGTAGCGAAGCACGCAACGCTCGTGTACGACGTAAGCGAGTCGATACTTGAGTCGATGCGTCGAGCCCGCGACCGGCGCAGGAAGACGCCAGACGATCAGCTCCGCGAACGAAAACTCCGAGAGGATGACTCGCGTCCGGAGCAGTTCGACTCCCGGCATGTTGGAGATACTACCAACACGCGCAGATGCTGTCAATTACTCCAACACCGACGATTCCGCCACGACCTTCGTCATTGGGTTCGCGCAAGCGGCAGATTGACGAGCAGGTTCTGCGGCTTGATGCGCAGCCGGTGATTCGGATCCATCGCGAGCGCGAGCCACACCGGCCGCCCGGCGACGTCGGCGCGCATGTCGGCGGCGTCGGCGAAATCGAGCCGGAACAGCGCGAGAAGCCGATGCATCCTCGCCTCGTCGACCTCGTCGCCGCGATAGAGATCGTTCATGAGCGCGCTCGCCTCGGCGTCGAGCCCGACGTGCCACGCCCACGGGCTCTCGCCGATCTCGCGCTCGCTGCGAACCGTGACGCGAATGCCCAGGAAATGGGCGACCCATGCCTCGATCACGCGCATCAGCGCCGTATGCGCCGGCTGGCCGCGATTGAGGCTGACCGAGAAGTCGTGGCGCTCGTCGCGCTCCCAGTAGAGGGCCGCGTTCCCGGGCGACAGCACGTCGAGATCGATCGACCGGGTTCGCACGCGGTTCTTCGCGAGGAGCTCGCCGAGTGACCCGAACGCGCTTCCCTCGGCGAAGCGCTCGACGGTCGACTCGTCGGCGGCCATCACGGCGCCGTCGTCGGTGAGCGCGATCTTCTGCGGCCTGAACAGCATCTCGGCGGCGCGCGCCGCGATCGGATCTGCGGCATCGCCCAGCACGTGCCGCAGCAGGACCTGCGTCAGCCCGGCGACGAACTCGGGCGGAACGTCGACACCTTCGCCGCGAAAGAGCGCGACGTAGGCGGCTTCGAGCGATTCGGCCGCAGCGAGGCGGTCGCGAAAGCGCAGCCAGATCGCGTAGTTCTCGCGCACGTCCGCGTCGGCGAGCGAGGCGAGCTCCTGCGTCCCCACCGCGGCGCGCGGATCGTCGGCGAGTTTCGCGTGCAGCGCGAGCTCCGCCGCGCAGGAATCGGGAACCGGCGCGAGTTCGGGCCCATCGAGATAGCGCGCGAGGAAGCGGTCGGTGACCTCGAGCCGTCCGTCAGCGCGCGGCGCGAGCAGCCGATAGCCACAACTGCTCCAGAAATCGGGCACCTCCGGGGAGCGCCTGCCGGGGTCAGGCACCGCCGAGGAGCGCCTTCTTGAGATCGTCCTGGGCCGGATGGGCACCGATCCAGACGTTGGTCAATGCCCGGTTGAAGGCGTCGCCGCCGATTGCTCCGCGCTCCTTGCCGTCGAGGCTGATGTGGGTGACGTCGCCGATGTAGTCGAGCGTCACGACGCTGCCCGACTTCGTCTCGTTGAACGAGCGCATGATCTTCTCCAGCGCGTCGATCTGCGACTTGATCGCGGCGCGCTCGGCATCGGTCGTGTTGGCGGCGAGCCCCTCGTTCAGCGAATCGACCAATTGCTGGGCGGTGAGGTCGCGCAGCATGTTCATCTGGATGCGCCGCGGCGACTGCGCGAGGACCGCCTGGGCGGTCGTCGCCTTCGCCGGCAGGTAGAGGCTGCCGACGTACACCTTGAAGAAGATCTTGGTTCGAAGACCCGCACCGTTCAGCACGAGGTCCGATCCGCCGACGTTCGCGTGATCCGGGAGGCGCACGCCCTGCACTTCGACCTCCGCCGCGACGCTTGCGGCGGGCGCGTACAGCATCAGTGCGGCCATCATCGCGGCCATGAGACGAATCGACATCCTGCCCATCGTGCGCATGTGCTGCATGCCGGTCATGCCTTTCTCCTCGGTGATGCGATGGCCCCGCCCGAACGACGCTCAGGCGGCTTCGAAGATTCCCGCGGCACCCATGCCGGTGCCGACGCACATCGTGACGAGCCCGTACTTCTGACGGCGCCGGCGCAGGCCATGCACGATCGTCGCGGTGCGCACGGCGCCGGTCGCCCCGAGCGCGTGGCCGAGGGCGATGGCACCGCCGAGAGGATTGACTTTCGCGGGATCGAGTCCGAGGTCGTGGATCACCGCGAGGCTCTGGGCGGCGAACGCCTCGTTCAGCTCGATCCAGTCGATGTCGGCGAGCGTGAGGCCGGCGCGCGCCAGCGCCTTCGGCACCGCCTTGACCGGGCCGATCCCCATCAGCTCGGGCGGCACGCCCGCCACCGCGAAGCTGCGCCAGCGCGCGAGCGGCGCGAGGCCGAGCTCGCGCAGGACGCGGTCGCTGACCACGACGACCGCCGCGGCAGCATCGGAGGTCTGCGAGCTGTTGCCCGCGGTGATCGTACCCTTTGCGGCGAACACGGGTCGGAGCTTGGCGAGTCCCTCCGCGCTGATGTCGGGGCGCGGCCCCTCGTCCTTGGCGGCCCGCTTCGAGCGCTGCACGACCTCGCCTCGCGCGGGATCGTCACCCCGCGCGCGCCCCGGCTCGCGCAGCACGATGTCGAAGGGCGAGATCTCCTGGTCGAACTCGCCCGCAGCCTGCGCAGCGAGCGCCTTCCTGTGCGAGCCGAGCGCGAAGGCGTCCTGGTCCTCGCGCGGGACCTTCCACTGCGCGGCGAGCTTCTCGGTCGAAAGCCCCATCCCATAGGCGATGCCGACGTTCGCGTCGCCCTCGAACACGTCGGCGTTGAGCGCGAGGCGCCCCAGCATCGGGATCATGCTCATGCTCTCGACGCCCGCCGCGATCATGATGTCGGCCTCGCCGACGCGGATGCGGTCGGCGGCGATCGACACGGCATTCAACCCCGACGAGCAGAAGCGGTTGACCGTCATCCCAGGCACGCTCGGCGGCAGTCCCGCGAGCAGCACGCCGATGCGTGCAACGTTCATGCCCTGCTCGTACTCGGGGATCGCGCAACCGACGATCACGTCGTCGATGCGCGCACGATCGATCGCCGGCACCTGCCCGAGCGCATGTGTCAGCGCGTGCGCGAGGAGGGTATCCGGGCGCGTCGTGCGGAACATCCCGCGCGGCGCCTTGCCGACCGGCGTGCGCGTCGCCGCCACCACCCATGCATCGCTCACCTGCGTCGTCACCATCGTGTCACTCCTGCGTCGATCGGTCGTCTGCGCATCCCGCCGGCTTTCGCGATCAATTGCGCAGCGGCTTGCCGGTCGCGAGCGTATGCGCGATCCGCGCCTGCGTGCGTGGATCGGCGACGAGCGCCATGAACTCGCGCCGCTCGACGTCGAGCAGCCATTGCTCGTCAACCAGGGTGCCGGCGTCGACCTCTCCGCCGCAGAGCGCGCGCGCGAAATGGAGCGCAACCTCGAAGTCGTAGCCGGTGATGAACGCGCCTTCGCGCAGGTTGACGAGAAGCATCTCGAGCGTCGCCACACCGGTGCGTCCGGCGGCGGGAATCGCGCGCGGAGCGAATGGAGGCCGGTAGCCGGCGTCGGCGAGCGACCTCGCCTCGCAGAGTGCCACGTGCAGCACTTCGTCCGGATGCATGACGACGACGTCGGAGGCGCGAAGAAATCCGAGCTCGCGGGCGTCGAGCGCGCTCCTCGAAGCCGTCGCCTTCGCCACCGTCTGGAAGCAGGTGCGCAGGAACGGGAACTGGTCGCACTGCCCGCCGACGTGGCCGCGGCGCGCCTCGTCGGCGGCGCGAAGGGCCAGTTCCTTGGTGCCGCCGCCGCCGGGAAGCAGGCCGACCCCCGTCTCGACGAGGCCGATGTACGACTCGAACGCCGCCACCGTGCGGTCGCAGTGCAGGATGAACTCGCACGAGCCGCCGAGCGCCATGCCGCGCACCGCCGCAACCGTCGGCACTGCGCTGTAGCGAAGGCGAAGCGACGCCTGCTGGAAACGCGCGACGGAGGCCTCGATCTCGCCCCAGGCCTTGCGCGCGACCGCCTGCGCGAAATCGGCAAGGTTGGCGCCGAGCGAGAAGGGCTCGCGCGGCTGCCAGATGACGAGCCCTGCGAGATCCTGCTCGGCGCGGTCGAGCGCGCGCTGCATGCCGGCGATCACGCCGTCGGAAATCGTGTTCTGCTTGGTCTTGAACGACACGATGCCGACGTCGGCATCGAGGTGCCACAGACGAATGGCGTCGGTCTCGAAGATCGTCGTGCCGGCGTCGCTCTTCTCGCCCAGCACCGTCTCGGGAAAGCGCTGCCTGCGATAGACGGGAAGCGCGGGGCGGGCGATGAACGCATCCTTCGCCGGGCTGTATGCACCCGCCGCTGCATGCACACCCTTCGCATCGGTAACGCGGCCACCGCGCACCCACTCCGGCAAGGCGACCGGCGCGAGCGCCGCCCCCGCCTTGCGGTCGGCATCGATCCAGTCGGCAACCGCGCCCCATCCGGCCGCTTGCCACAGCTCGAACGGGCCCTGGCGCCAGCCGAAGCCCCAGCGGATCGCGAGGTCGACATCGCGCGCATTCCCGGCGATCTTCGCGAGGTGGAACGCCGAGTAGTGAAAGAGGTCGCGATGGATCGCCCACAGGAAGCGCGCCTGTGGATGCGCCGACGCGCGCAGCGCGGTGAAGCGCTTCGCCGCATCGCGCTCGGCGAGGAGCGCAGCGACCTCGGGCGCCACGCCCGCGCCGCCGGCGACGTAATCGCCCAGCGCCGGGTCGAGCACCTCGATCGCCGTACCCTTCTTCCGGTAATAGCCGGCGCGCGTCTTCTGGCCGAGCGCACCCTTGGCAATCAGGGCCGAGAGGACCGCGGGCAGCGCGTACATCGCGTGCCAGGGGTCATCGGGCAGCGCGTCCTGCATCGTGCGCACGACGTGCGCGAGCGTGTCGAGGCCGACGACGTCGCAGGTGCGGTAGGTGGCGCTCTTCGCGCGCCCGATCAGCGGGCCGGTGAGCGCGTCGACTTCGTCGAACCGCAGCCCCAACGCAGCCCCGTGGTGCATCGTCGCGAGCACCGAGAAAATGCCGATCCGGTTGGCGATGAAATTGGGCGTGTCGTGCGCACGGATCACTCCTTTGCCGAGCGACGTGGTGAGCCAGGTCTCGAGCGAATCGAGGAGCGCGGGATCGGTGTCGGCCGTCGGAGTGAGCTCGACGAGGCGCATGTAGCGCGGCGGGTTGAAGAAATGGACGCCGCAGAAGCGCCGCCTCAACTCCGCGGGGAGTGACGCGGCGAGCGTGGCGAGCGAGAGCCCGGACGTATTCGAGACGAGCGCCGCCCCCGGTGCGATCGATCCGGCGATCTTCGCGTAGAGGTCGCGCTTCCAGTCGAGGCGCTCGCCGATTGCCTCGATGACGACATCGCAGCCGGCAAGCTTCGCGGCGTCGCTGTCGTAGTTCGCGGGCTCGATCTCGGCCGCGAGCGCCTTCACGCCGAGCGGCGCCGGCTCGAGCTTCGTGAGCCCGTCGACGCCGCGCTTCGCGAGCGCGTTCGGGTCGCCCTGCGTCGGGAGATCGAAGAGGAGCGCCGGGATGCCGGCGTTGGCGAGGTGCGCAGCGATCTGCGCGCCCATCACGCCGGCGCCGAGAACGGCGACGCGGCGGACACGAAAGGTAGCGAGGGACATGGCGGGCGAATCGGGGCCGCCGCGCATCGTGCGCGGCGGCTCGCGGGGGCGGGAGAGGCTGCAGCGCTAGGCGGACGGTCAGAACGTATAGGTGAGCTGCCCGGAAACCACCGTCGCGTTGCCGTTGTACTGGTTCGCGATCAGGCCGTTGGCGGCCGTCGATCCCGCGTTCTGATGGGTATCGGCGGTCGCGACCCAGACGTACGAAAAGCCGGCGTCGAGCGCGAGGTTGCGATTGAACCTGTATTGCGTGCCGACGGTAAGCCACGTGCGGTCGGCGTCGGGAAGACGCGGCGTGCGGTCGTCGGTGTTGACCGGTGACTGATCCCACGCGAGCCCGCCGCGGAAGCTCCAGTTGTCGTTGTAGTGGTAGGTCGCGCCGGCCGCGAGCTTCCAGGTATCACGGAAGTTCTCAGGTGTGCTCGCGAGAACCGTTCCCGTCGTCCGCACGAAAGTGAGATTCTGCAGCACCGACCAGTGCGTGAACTGGGCGTCGGCCATCAGATCCCAACGGTCGTTCAGCTTGTGAAAGACCGAAATGTTGGCGATGTCGGGAAGCTTGATGTCGGAAGTGACGCCGCCGTTCGCGAGCACGCCGTTCACCGCGGCGCCGAGTCCGCCGATCACCGGAGCGAGCGGCGGCGGCACCGCGGGGAGCGCCGGATTGTCGAAGGAGACGTTGCCCTCGATGTGGTACTTCAACTGCGAGCGGTACTGCGCTCCGATCCGCGTCTGCGGGGTCGCATCCCACAGGATGCCGATGTTCCAGCCCCATGCGCTGTCGTTGCCCTTGACGCGCGTGAACGAGCTCAGCCCGGGAACGAGCGAAGCGATCGTCGGCAAGAGCGACGGCGGGATCACCCCGCCCGCCGCGGCCTGGCCCGCAGCCTGCATCAGCGCGCCGCTGTAATTGACGTTGCTCGTGAATTCGGCGTCCAAGCGCTGCCAGTCGATGCCGACGCCGACGGAGAGCGCGTCGTTGACCCGCCACGACACCGATGGATTGACGTTGATCGTCTTGACGTCGGATTTCAGCGCCTGGAAGCGGCCGATCCAGCCGCTGTCCCATTCGGTGACGAGGCCGAAGGGAACGTTGATTCCGATCCCGACGCTCCAGTCGCGGTTGATCGGCATCACCGCGTAGAGGTTCGGCACGACGTTGACGCTTCCCGCGTCGCCGCCCGAGTTGCCGAGCGGCTGGAACGCCGCGGGCAGCGATCCGTCGTTGTTGAGCTTGAACGACGGGGTGATGAAGTTCACCGCCACGACGACCTGCGGCGAAGTGAGTCTCGACATGCCGGCCGGGTTCGACCACACCGTGCTCGCGTCCTGCGCTTCCGCGGCGCCCCCGGCGAACGCGTTGCCGAGGCCGCTTGCCGACGTCTCGTTCAACTGGAAGCCGGCTCCCCAAACCTGTCCGGCGGCAAGGCCGAGGGCGATGCTGCCGACGATCGCTGCGATCTGGCTCCGTTTCAGGATTCGGTCGTGCATGGCTGACGCTCTCCTCGATCGGTTGGTTGCTCGTGCGTGGTCGCTCGTCGCTCCACTATACCGCTTCATCGGTTTCAGGATGTTTCCCTACCGGTGCGAACTGCGCGCGATGAACGTGAGACTCATTCCGGCGGCAGTTCGCGCGGCCTGCGGTCGGGTCCGACCGCGACGTAGGTGAGACTCGCCTCGGTCACCTTGACGGTCAGCTCCTCGCCCGGGTTGCGCTGCGCGTACACCTCGACCGCCACGGTGATCGACGTGCGACCGACCTTCTCGATCGTCGCGTAGAACGACACCACGTCGCCGATCAGCACCGGCTCCTTGAAGACGAACGAATTGACCGCGACCGTCGCGATGCGCCCGCGCGCCCGTCGCGATGCCGGCACCGAACCCGCAATGTCGGCCTGCGACATGATCCAGCCGCCGAAGATGTCGCCGTGGAAATTCGCGTCGGCGGGCATCGGTGCCACGCGAAGCGCCGGAATGCCGGCCGGCAGCGCGACGCTGCGGGCGTCCCTGGTCATTGCGCGCTCCCGACCTGCACGGCGGCTTCCCTGGCGCTGCGCGCGCTCGCCTCGGCGCGCGCTTCGTCGCGCAGCGTGCGGCGCAGGATCTTGCCGACGTTGGTCTTCGGCAACTCGCGCCTGAACTCGATCTCGCGCGGGCACTTGTATCCGGTCAGCCGATCGCGGCAGAACGCCATCATGTCGTCGACGGTGAGCGTCGGATCCTTCGGCACCACGTAGAGCTTCACCGCTTCGCCCGACCTGGGATCGGGCATCGCGACCGCCGCGCATTCGAGCACGCCGGGATGCTCGGCCACCACACCCTCGATCTCGTTCGGGTACACGTTGAAGCCCGACACGAGGATCATGTCCTTCTTGCGATCGACGATGCGCACGTAGCCCTGCTCGTTCATCACGCCGATATCGCCGCTCTTGAAGTAGCCGTCGGCGGTCATCACGTTTGCCGTCTCGTCGGGCCGGTTCCAGTATCCGGCCATCACCTGCGGGCCCTTGATGCAGATCTCGCCCGACTGGCCGAGCGGGACGTCGTGGCCGTCGTCGTCGCGCAGCGCGACCCACGTCGACGGAATCGGCAGCCCGATGCTGCCGTTGAATTCCTTGAGGTCGAGCGGATTGATCGTCGCCGCCGGGGACGTCTCGGTCAGCCCGTAGGCCTCGATCAGCGCAGCCCCCGTCACGTCCTTCCAGCGCCGCGCGACCGCCTCCTGCACCGCCATGCCGCCACCCAGCGTGAGGCGAAGCGACGAGAAATCGAGCGAGGCGAAGCGCGGATGGTTGAGCAGCGCGTTGAACAGCGTGTTGACCCCGGTGATCGCCGTGAAGCGGTTGCGCCGCATGTCGCGCACGAAGCGTGGAATGTCGCGCGGGTTGGTGATCAGCACGTTCTCGCCCCCGAGCGACATGAACACGAGGCAATTCGCGGTGAGCGAGAACACGTGGTAGAGCGGCAGCGGGGTCATGATCACCTCGCGCTGGCCGCCGGCGTTGAGGAACGGACGCACCCACGAACGCGCCTGCAGCATGTTCGCGACCATGTTCCCGTGCGTCAGCATCGCGCCCTTCGCAACTCCGGTGGTCCCGCCGGTGTACTGGAGGAAGGCGAGGTCGGCGTGCGCGAGCGGCACGCGTGCGAGAGCGAGCTTGCGGCCCTGGCGCATCGCGTCGTTCAGGCGGATCGAGCCCGGCAGCGACCACTTCGGCACTATCTTCTTCACGCGGCGCAGCACGAGGTCGACGAGCTTGCCCTTGATCGCCAGGAACTCGCCGATCGACGTCACCGCGACGTGGCGGATCGGCGTGTGGGCGATGACCTCCTGCAGCGTGTGCGCGAAGTTCTCGACGACGACGATCACCTCGGCGCCCGAGTCGGTGAGCTGGTGCTCGAGTTCGCGCGCCGTGTAGAGCGGGTTGGTGTTGACGACGACGCATCCCGCGCGCAGCGCCCCGAACAGGCAGACGGGATACTGCAGGATGTTCGGCATCATCAGCGCGACGCGCGTGCCGCGCTGGCAGCCTGCGGCGCCCTGCAGCCACGCGCCGAAGGATGCCGACAATGCGTCGAGATCGGAGAACGACAGCGTGCGCCCCATGCACGAGAACGACGGCCGGCTCGCGTAGGTGCGGCAACACTCCTCGAAGAGCTCGCGCACCGACGCGTATTCGTTGACGTCGATGTCGGCGGGAATTCCCGGGGGGTAGCTCTTCAGCCAGATGCGATCCACACGCCCTCCGTTGCGCGCCGGTGATGCTACACCCGATCGGGCTCGCTTGCCGCGTAGTGCAGCGGCCCGCCGCGAAACGGTGCGAAGCCGATGCCGAAAATGGCGCCCGCATCGACGAGATCCGCGTCGGCAACGATGCCTTCGGCGAGCGCGGCCTTCGCTTCGGCGACCATCGGGTCGATCAGTCTTGCGGCGAGCCCGGCGTCGGGCACGCCGGCCGCGCCTTTCTGCGGCTTGCCGTCCTTCCATGCGTAGTAACCCTGCCCGCTCTTCTTCCCGAGCCGCCCGGCCTCGACGCGCTCGGCGAGCGTGCGCGGAACCGCCGCACCCTTCGCCAGCATGCGTCCGACGGCGAGGCAGATGTCGAGGCCGACTGCGTCGGCGAGCTCGATCGGACCCATTGGCATACCAAATACCACTGCAGCGCGATCGACCGTCTCGGCGGCGATCCCCTCGTCGACGCAGCGCATCGCCGTCATCAGGTACGGTGCGAGCACGCGGTTGACGAGGAAACCCGGCGCGCTTTTCACCGGAAGCGGCAGCCGGTCGATCGCCCGCACGAAGCCAGCCGCGCGCGCAAGCACGGTGGGGTCGCTCGAGCGGCCGGCGACGATTTCGACCAGCATCATCCGCGCGACCGGGTTGAAGAAATGCACGCCGACGAGCCGCGAAGGCGCCGACAGCGCCGACGCGATGTCCTCGAGCGGAATCGACGACGTGTTGGTGGCGAGCACCGCGTCGGCGCGCGCACGCTTCTCGACTTCGGCGAACACCGCGCGCTTCGCATCGACGTTCTCGTAGATCGCCTCGATGACGAGGTCGGCGTGCGCGACGCCGTCGCCGGCGACGTCGGGGATCAGCCGGTCGCTCGCGGCGCGGACGAGGCGCCGGTCCTTGAGGCGCGACCTGAAGAGCGTCGTCGCGCGCGCGAGCGCCGGGGCGAGCCGTGCCGCATCCTGGTCCTGCAGCGTCACCGTCATGCCGCGCAGCGCGCACCACGCGGCGATGTCGCCGCCCATGGCACCCGCTCCGACCACGTGCACATGCTTCACCGCGGCGGCGGCGGCCTTGCCGAAGGCCTTCAGGCGCTCCTGCAGGCCGAATACGCGGATCAGGTTCTTCGCCGTCGGCGTCGCGAGGAGTGCGTCGATCGCCGCGGGATCGCCTGCCGGCGGCGCGAGCGGATTGCCGTCGTAGCGGCGGAAGAGCTCGAGGATCGCGTAGGGCGCCGGGTAATGCTCGCGCGACGCGCGCTTCTCGACCGCCTTCGCCGCGCGGCCGGCGACGAGCCTTCTGCCCAGCCCGGTCAGCGTGAGCGACAGCGGCACGCGCAGCGTTCGCGGCGTCGGTGCGGCGAGCAGCACACCGCGCGCGGTGTTCGCCATGATGCGCGGCGGGACGCATTCGTCGGCAAGTCCCAGCTTCTTCGCGCGCCGCGCGTCGATGCTGCGCCCGGTGAGGAGAAGGTCGAGCGCCGCGGGTGCGCCGATGAGCGCGGGAAGCCTCTTGATGCCCCCCCAGCCGGGGACGATGCCGAGCATCACTTCGGGAAGGCCGAGCCGCGTCGAAGGCTCGTCGACGACGACGCGATAGCGGCACGCGAGGGCGAGCTCGAGCCCGCCGCCGAGACAGAAGCCGCGGACGAGCGCGACCGTCGGATAGCGCAGCTTGGCGAGGCGCTCGAACGCGCGCCAGCCGCGCTCGACCAACGCGCGCGCGCCGGCCGAGTCGTGGATCGCGCTGAACTCGGTGACGTCGGCGCCGGCGATGAAGCCGTTGTCCTTGCCCGAGCGGATCACGAGGCCGCGCGGCGGATCGCGCTCGAGCGCATCGAGCATCGCCGCGAACTCGTCGACGGTCGCCGCGGAGAGCGTATTCGCCGCGGCATCGGGACGGTCGAAGCTGAGCCAGGCGAGCCCGTCGCGGTCGCGCGAGAGCGTCCAGCTCGCCTGCTCGACGGTCATCGTCGCGCGGTCCATTTCAGTCGACGCGCTCGATCAGCATCGCTCCGCCCTGCCCGCCGCCGATGCAGATCGCCGCGAGGCCGCGCCGGCCGCCGGTCCGCTCGAGGACGTTCAGCACGTGCAGCACGATGCGCGTCCCCGACGCGCCGACCGGATGGCCGATCGCGATCGCGCCGCCGTCGACGTTGAGTCGCTCGTCCGGAATTTCGCCGAGCGCGCCGGGAAGGCCGAGCTCGTCGCGGCAGAACGCATCGCTCTTCCAGGCGGCGAGGCAGGCGAGCACCTGTGCTGCGAACGCCTCGTTGATCTCCCACGCGTCGATGTCGGCGACGCCGAGGCCGTGGCGCTTCAGAATCGGCGTCGCCGCGTACACCGGGCCGAGCCCCATCTCGGCAGGATCGAGCGCCGCCCACTGGCTGTCGACGATGCGCGCGCGCGGCTTCAGGCGGTGGCGCACGACCGCTTCCTCGGTCGCGAGCACCACCCACGCGCCGCCGTCGGTGATCTGTGAGCTGTTGCCGGCGGTGACGTTGCCGTACTTGCGGTCGAAGAAGGGCTTCAGCTTGGCGAGGTTCGCCGGAGTCGAATCCTCGCGCACGCCGTCGTCGGCGGCGTAGAGGCGGCCGCCGCCGTCGTAGAGCGGAACGATCTCGCGCGCGAAGCGGCCCTCGCGCTGCGCTGCGAGCACTCGCGCGTGACTGCGCGCGCTGTAGGCGTCCATTTCCTCGCGCGAGATGCCGAAGCGCCACGCGAGGTTCTCGGCGGTCTGGCCCATCAGGAGCCCGACGACCGGATCGGTCAGCCCCTTCATGATGCCGATGACCGGCGCGAGGAAGTGCGGGCGAAAATGCGCGACGAGCGCCGCGCGCGCGCCGAAGGTCTTTGCCGCGTACCAAGCCGACAGCCATCCGACCATCGCGTCGGAGAAGATGAGGGGCACGCGCGAGAGCGCATCGACCCCTCCGGCGAGAACGAGGCTCGAGCGCCCGACCGCCATCGCGTCGATCGCCGAGTCGATCGACTGCATCCCCGAAGCGCAGTTGCGCATCACCGTCCAGCCGGGAACTTTCAGTCCGCAACCCATGCGCAGCGCGGCGACACGACCGATGTTGACTTCGTCGACCGCGGGCGCGGCGCAGCCGAGGATCACCTCGTCGAGGTCGGCCGGCTCGAACGGCATCCGCAGGAGCAGCGCACGACCCGCGTCGGTCGCGAGATCAGAAGCAGCGAACGGCCCCGGGCGGTTCCTCGACTTCAGGAACGGCGTGCGCGCGCCGTCGATGATGTAGATGGGTTTCATCCGACGCGTTCGCGTGCACGGTCGCTGCCACCAGGCTGGAGGGCAGCGCCGGTTGGGGGTGCCACGGCAGATTGCGCACCGGCATCACGCTGCACGGCCGCCGCCTCGTTCGCCGCCGCGCCGTGCGGCGTCGCTGCCGGGCTCTCCCGCAGCAGCGACGTCCCGAGATCCTGCGCGAAGTCGTCGACGCGCACGACTTCGGCGACGAGCGCGCGCTGCTCGACGATCGCCTTCGCCTCCGCCTCGCTGAGGATGCCCACGCGGACCGCGCGCGCCAGAACGGCGGTCGCATCCTCGCCCGGCGCCGTGCGGTAATCGAACGCCCCTGCTCGCTGCGCGTCCTTCAGCCTGCGCTCGAGAGGCTCGATCGCGAGCGTCGCCTCGAGCGTACGCTCGAGGAGGCCGACGGGCTCGTCGGACGAGCCGATGAAGACGCCGGCGGTGAGCCGGTCGCGCGTTTCCGAAGGCTCGATCAGGAGCTTCGCGACCTCGTGGCCGAGGCGGTCGGACGGCACCTCGTAAGGCCGGCCGAGCGGGAACACGACGCGCCACATGATGGCCGCCAGCACGCGGTTCGGAAAGTTCGAGATCGCCCCCTCGATCGCGTTCTGCGCCTTGAACATCGCGTCCCAGATCGCCCAGTGGACGAGCGGGGCGTCGGCCGCTTTGCGCCCGTCCTGCTCGAAGCGCCACAACGTCGCCGACGCGAGGTAGAGGAGCGACAGCACGTCGCCGAGACGCGCCGAGAGCTTCTCCTTCCGCTTCAGCGCGCCGCCCAGCGTGCCCATCGAAACGTCGGCGAGAAAGGCGAGCGTCGACGAGAAGCGCGTCAGCTGCTGGTAGTAGCGGCGCATCGCCGGATCGATGTCCTGCGGCACCCGCACGAAATGCGAGCCGGTGAGGCCCGTCACCAGCGTGCGCGCGACGTTGCGCAGCACGAAGCGGATGTGCCCGAAGATCGCGCCGTCGAAGAGCTGCACCGCGCGCCTGCGCTCGGTCGCGCGCGTTGCCGCCATCTCGTGCAGCACGTACGGATGGCAGCGAATCGCGCCCTGGCCGAACACGATGAGGCTTCGCGTGAGGATGTTCGCACCCTCGACGGTGATCGACACCGGCATCTGCATGTATGCGGCGCCGAGGAAGTTCGACGGCCCCATACAGATGCCCTTGCCGCCGACGACGTCCATCGCGTCGTTGATCACCTCGCGGTTGCGCTCGGTGATGTGGTACTTCGCGATGCCCGAGATGACGGCAGGCTTCTCGCCTCGATCGACGATCGTCGCCGTCAGCATCCGCGCCGCATCCATCAGGTAGAGGTTGCCGCCCATGCGCGTCAGCGGCTCCTCGATCCCCTCGAAGTGGCCGATCGCCGTCTTGAACTGCGTGCGCACGCGCGCGTACGCGCCGGTGGTGCGCACGGCGAGCTTGGACATGCCGGTATTCGACGACGGCAGCGAGATGCCGCGCCCGGCGGCGAGGCATTCCATCAGCATCCGCCAGCCGTGGCCAAGCATCGGCTGCCCGCCGATCACCCAGTCCATCGGGATGAACACGTCGCGGCCCCAGTTCGGGCCGTTCTGGAATACGGCGTTCAACGGCATGTGGCGCCGGCCGATGTTGACCCCTGGGTGCGTCGTCGGGATCAGCGCGCAGGTAATGCCGAGATCGTCGCGCTCGCCGACGAGGTGATCGGGGTCGTAGGCGCGAAACGCGAGGCCGAGAAGCGTCGCGACGGGCCCGAGCGTGATGTAGCGCTTCTCCCACGTGAGGCGAAGGCCGAGCACTTCCTTGCCTTCGTGCTGGCCGCGGCAGACGATGCCGTAGTCGGGAATCGCCGCGGCGTCGGAGCCCGCGTACGGATTGGTGAGCCCGAAGCACGGGAGCTCCAGCCCGCGCGCGAGGCGGGGCAGGTACCAGCGCTTCTGCTCTTCGGTTCCGTAATGGAGCAGGAGCTCGCCGGGGCCGAGCGAGTTCGGCACCAGCACCGATACCGCCAGCGTTCCGCTTCGCGTCGAGATCTTGTTGATCACCTGCGAATGCGCGTAGGCCGAGAAGCCGAGCCCGCCCCACGCCTTCGGGATGATCATGCCGAGGAAGCCGTGGTCCTTGATGTACTGCCACACCGGCGCCGGGAGATCCTTGTAGACGTTGGTCGTCTCCCAGTCCGACACCATGGCGCAGAGCGTCTCGACCTCGTTGTCGAGGAAGTGCTGCTCCTCGGCGGTGAGCGTCGTGCGCGAAATGGCGAGGAGCTTCGCCCACGCAGGCTTGCCGGCGAAGAGCTCGGCGTCCCAGCTGACGGTCCCCGCTTCGAGCGCGTCGCGCTCGGTCTGCGACATCGCCGGCAGCACGCGCCTGAACCCGGCGAGAAGCGGCGCACTGATCACGCGACGCCGCAACGGCGCGATCGCGAGGGGGATCGAGACGATGACGACGACGACGGCGAGCGCGACCGCCCACGCGGACGGGATCGCGCTCGCACCCCACGCCGCGGCAATCCAGGCGAGGCCGGCGAGCGGCCAGACGATCCCCGGTACTTCGACGTAGGCGAGTGCGACGATGGCAACAAGTGCGATCAGGACGAAGAGGGCGATCATGTCGATGCCTCCGATTGAGCCGCATCGGACGACGCGAACATCGCCGATCGGCAAGTGCGCGTCATCCCGGTACCCACGATCCGCGCTCGAGCTCGCGCTCGACCTGCGACAGGTCGGGCAGCGGAGCCTTCAGCCCCGCGAGCAGGAACGGTGCGAGGCGCCGCAGCAGCAGTTCGTCGTTCGCCGACTCGCGCGGGCTGAGCTCGGCGATGAGCTTCAAGGCGTCGGTTGCGGCAAGCGTGTACGAGAGCGCGCCCATGATGAAGTGGAGCCGCCACGAGAGCTCCTTCTTGGGAAGCTCGGGGAGCGCGCGCGCGAAGGCGGCCTTGAAGCGCGCGATCATCGCCGCGTACTGCTCGGAGAGGAAGCGGCGGATGAAGGGTGCCGGATCGGCATAGGCGCGACCGAGGAGGCGCAGGAAATCCTTGCCGCCGCGCTCGCGGTCGCGCGCAAGCCGCAGCGCCGGAATGAAAAGCGCCATCATGATCCGCTCGCACGAGAGCGGCCGGCGTCCCGTTCGGGCCTCGAGCGCGGTAAGGAGTTCGAGGCGTGCCTGGTTCATCGGGTCGAGCCGCCGCGTCAGGACCGACTGGAAGAGTTCTTCCTTGCTGCCGAAGTGGTAGTTAACTGCAGCGAGGTTCACGGCGGCCGTCGCGGTGATCGAGCGCAGGCTCGCCGCCTCGAAGCCGTGCTCCATGAAGAGTGCTTCGGCGACGTCGAGGATGCGCGTGCGGGTGGCGCCGGGGTCGCGCGGACGCGTGGCACCTGAATCCTGGGAGCGCGCCGGCGCTTTGCGGCGTGTGAGCGGCGCAGTCGACAGATCGGATGCGGTGGCTGCGCGGAACGTTCCCGTCCGCTGCGCGCCATTGGGTGACATCGGCTTCAAGTTGTTCCTCGTTCCCGACCGAATTTAAACGCCCGTTTCAAGCCTACGTTCGAACGAGGAGGGTGTCAAGGCGAGAGCGGGTTCGGGTGCCGGACTCGGATGAGTGTTCGCGGGCGTCGCCATGGTCACCCCTATACCGTCGACCGTCCGTGCCAAGCCCTCCCGGCTGGCGTCGCTCGAGCGGGCTTGCGCCGCGGTTTCCGCCTGGTCTATCGTGCAGGCGGACGGGATGACCCGTCTGCAGCCGGCGCAGGGGCCGGGTGGCGTCTGTGGTCAGGATCCCGACAGGTGGCCGCGCGGCGGATACTGCATGCCGCTGCCCCGCTCCGTCCAAGGAGGTTTCGAGTGACTACCAAGGGATTTGCGGCGTCCCACCTCAGGGATGCTCGCTTCGAGTTGGGCTTGCGCTCGTTCTTCGAGTACCGAGACCTCGGAATCAAGGAGGCAACGCACGGGCGCGTCGTTGCGCACGTGATCCGGGCTGCGGCAGGCAAGGAGTTTTCGAGTCAACCTCACCTGCACCACACAGAGTTCCAACTCGTCTACGTGCTCAAGGGCTGGATCGAGTTCGAATATGAAGGACAGGGCCAAGTGAGACTCGAAGCCGGATCGTGCGTGCACCAACCGCCAGGCATCCGACATCGCGAACTTGGACACAGTGAAGACGTCGAGTTACTGGAGATCGCACTACCCGCGGACTTTGCCACCGAGGAGGTTCCCTCCGTCAACGCGTAGGAGCATGGCGGCGGGCGTAGTCAGACCCCGGGCGTCCTCGCACACGCGAAGGCGGGATGCGATTCCGATCTAGCGCCAGAACGCAGTCATCAGGGAAGGACATTCACGATGAACGTTTCCGCCGCAGGGTTGCGGGTTCTGGTCACAGCTGGCGCTGCTGGAATTGGCCGCGTGATTGCGACGACCTTCGCCGACGCTGGTGCGAGTGTCTTCGTATGCGACGTCAACGCGGCCGCGTTGTCGGACCTTCTGGCCTCCTACCCACGGGTTGGGGTGACTACCACGGACGTGTCGGTGCCGGAGCAAGTCGATAGCATGTTCAGTTCGGCTGTTTCCCACCTCGGCGGCCTCGATGTCCTGGTAAACAACGCCGGGATCGCCGGACCCACCGCAAAGATCGAGGACATCAGCGAAGTGGAGTGGGAACGGACAATCGCTGTCGATCTCAATAGCATGTTCTTCTGCACTCGTCGTGCCGTACCACTGCTCAAGGCGGCAGGCGGTGGCAGCATCGTCAACCTATCGTCGATCGCTGGCCGCCTCGGATACCCCCTGCGGACTCCGTACTCGGCGGCAAAGTGGGGCGTGATCGGCTTCTCCAAGAGCCTCGCAATAGAACTCGGACCCTCGAACATCCGCGTCAATGCGATTCTGCCCGGTGTCGTCGAAGGCGACCGGGTCGATCGGGTGGTTCGCGCGAGGGCGGAGGCGCTGGGCGTAGGTGTCGAGGAGTCTCACGAGCGATTCGTGGCGCCCATCTCGCTGCGCCGCATGGTTCGGGCGCAGGACATCGCTGACATGGCGTTGTTCCTCACGACTCCCTCGGGCCAGAACATTTCGGGTCAGGCACTGTCGGTGTGCGGGGACCATGGAATGATCGCTTGACACACATTTCAACCCGGCCGCTCGAACAGGACACCCGATCTGTCGATCCATCGGAGCCGCTCAACACACCCCTCCACGCCCCCATCCGCGCCATCTGCTTCGACTGGGGCGGCACATTGATGTCGGAGGCAGGTCCGATGGATCTTCCGATGAGCGAGTGGCCCAAGGTGTCGGCATTCACCGGTGCCCGCGAGTGCCTCGATGCACCGCACGGCTTCGCGTCGCTCTGCATCGCCACCAACGCGACAATTTCGCGCCGCCCGATGATCGAGCGAGCGTTGGAGCGCGTCGGCTTGCGCGGCTACTTTGCGCAAGTCTTCTGCTATACCGAGCTCGGCTATCGCAAAAACGAGCCCGGATTCTGGCGCGCGGTTGAATCGGGGCTTTGCGTGCCGCTCGCTGAAATCGCGATGATCGGCGACTCGCTCGAGCAGGATGTGCTTGCTCCGCGCCGCTTCGGCGTCCAGACGGTGTGGTTCAACGAACGCGGCGCAAGCGTGCCAGCCGACCTCCAGGCGCCCGAAGTGCGCTCGCTCGCCGAGTTCGCTGCATTCGTCCGCGGCGCCCGCTGACGACCGGCTTCCGGCATCGCTATACTCCGGCCGCAGGAGGGACGATGGCATCGATCTCGATCTCCAAGCGGCACTCGCTCTCGCGGCGCAAGGCGCGCGACGCCGCCGAGCGCGTCGCGCAGGACCTGAACGAGCGCTTCGCCCTCGCCTGGACCTGGGAGGGCGACGAAGTCGTGTTCGAGCGCACCGGCCTGTCCGGGCGCATGCACGTCGGCGCCAGGGAGATCCGCCTCGACGTCAGGCTGGGGCTCCTGCTCTCGGCGCTGAAGCCAGCGATCGAGCGCGAGATCCACGCGCAGCTCGACACCATCACCACGACGCGCGAAGGCTGATCGTCCATCGGTCGCGGCCCGGCGGCCCGCAGCGGCGTGCGCGGGCGGAAGCCGGTCGTTATGGCCCCTGCACGCCGGGATCGGGAAACGGCGCGTCCGATCCGGCGACGATCGCGTCGTGCACGTCGCGCTCGCGCGTCTCGATCGTGGCGAGGAACTCGACGGCGCCACCCATCTGCGCGAACGCGTCGAAGCCGCGTTCGAGAAAATCCTGCAGCGCACCGAGCCCCGCCGCATGCGCGGGCTTGTGCATGAGGCCGAGCGCGCCGCGCAGCATCGGCTTGTGGACGTAGCGGTCGAGCGCCACGCCGACGTCGCCCGCCATCCTGATCTGCAGCACGCGGTCGTCATAGCGGCCGGCTGCGCGGTAGGCAGCGCAGTACTCGGGAACGGTGAACGCGTCCGCGGCAGCGGACCCAGCGCCGCGCTCGGGCGCGAGTACGTCGCCGAGTGCAGCGTCGAGATCGAGCGAGAGCGCATTCAACTCGACCGCCGTCGCCACAGTCGCGATCACCGCATCGGGAAGGAGCCGCTTCATCACCGGCACGACGCGAGCGAGATCGGCGTCACGCTGCGCGAAATCGGCGCCGCCATACAGGTCCGTCTCGAAGAAGCGGATCGCCGCGGCGTAGCGAGGCTGCGCTTCGAGGTCGGCGTAGGTGCGGCGAAGCCGCCGCGCCTGCCAGCGGCCGATGGCGGCGCGCAGCCGCCCGAGTGCCGGATCGGAGGCACGGGCGGCGTGATGCGCGGCGACGCGCGCGAGCGCGGCATGCAGAACCGTTGCGGGATCGTCGGGAAAGCGGTGCGGCATCGTCGCAGGGTCTCTGCGAAAAGCGTACCACGGCATTCGATTAGATTGCGCGCTCTATCGGTCGCGGCCTATCGTGCCAATACGCAGGAGTTCGCGGAGCGGATTTCGGCTCCCGACATGAAGCGCCGAGTCGATCGATGAACCCCGCCCGTCGCCGCGTCATCTTCGCCGGAATCGCCGGTTCGCTGCTGCTCGGGCTCGCGCGCGTGCTCGAAGGACCTTCGCGTCCGGACTCTGCAGCCACGCGGGGCGTCCGGGGCAGTGCGCTCTCGGCCGACGGCGCCGACGTGATGCGCGTCATCGCCCCTGCGATCCTCGCCGGCGCGCTGCC